>NZ_QPET01000010.1:36170-66469 GCF_008368855.1 Bacillus sp. TE8-1
GTAATACACTCTTTAGGGTAACCTTTAACGTTTTAATCCGGGTTCCTCATTAGCTCGAGGCTAAATCCGTCTATGGCATGCCTGATTGTTAACGCCATCACCCTTAAGGCTGTTTCGGAAAATTCTCGAAACACCCCCTCTTGCATCCCTAAACGTAGAATATTTTTAATGGGAAGAAAAATAGTTTCATCATGGTCTGCTGCAAACCGAAGTTTTCCTTCATCTGTCCTTTCATTTGAAACAATTTCTATAACAGCGAATACATGCTTCCGATGTTTATCTATAAATTTCAGATTCGATTCAATATACGTTTGGAGCATTCCTTCTGGGGTCGTTTGAGCTTCAATTTGCGGACAACTAAAGGACTGGCAAGCTATATAATAATCGATTATAACTTGCTCTAGAAGTTCCTCTTTGTTTGTAAAGTAATAAGAAATAACCCCCTTACTTATTTTTGCACGTTTAGCGATTTGTCCTAAAGAGGCTTTTACATAACCTACTTCAGCAAGTGTTTCAATTGCACATTCCATAATTTGAGCCCTCCGGGCTTTTTCGATAAATGACTTTTCTTTTTGATTGTTCGTTTTATTTTTTGTGTTCATGTTTATATTTTAGCACGACTGTTCAAAAAAATACAATTAAAACCATTTTTTCAAAACGGTAGACTTTTTTATAAACAGTACTACTTTATTTCAAATCTAGATTCGGACTACATAAACATCTTTTTTTCTTCAACTAAGAGTGCGGATTTATACAACAAGAATTATTTTTTCAATTATTAAAAAGGAACAACGAGCCAATATTCCAAATGATAGAGGTATGTTATAATAAGTGAATAAGGGTTTTACTCTTATTCACTTATTATAGGAGAGTGTTTAACATGATTATCAAGTTCATTCGTTTACGTTAATTTTAAACACAATTTGTTATGCCCAGTTATTTATTTCAAGATGTTTGGGTTTATTTGAGTGTGTCTTTTTTATTAACTAAATACGAATGAAATGAGGATTTAATCATGAATGAAAAAATTATTAAAATTAATGACATTGATATATGTACAGAGAGCTTTGGCAATTCAGAAGATCCAGCAGTACTACTGATTATGGGAGCCATGTGTTCAATGGTTTATTGGGATGAAGAATTTTGTCAACAATTAGCTGATACGGGCCGTTATGTTATTCGTTATGATAATAGAGATGTCGGACGGTCAACTACTTATGAGCCGGGGAGTTCCCATTATACTGTGGTAGATATGGCTGATGATGCGGTTGGGGTACTCGATGCATATCATATTGACCAAGCACACATTGTTGGAATGTCATTGGGTGGAATGATTGCTCAAATTATAGCCTTAAGAAACCCACAGAGAGTTCTAAGTATAACTTTGATTGCATCAAGTATTTTTGGTTCTGAAGACAATAACCGTAATTTGCCTCCGATTGACGAGAAGATACTCGCTTACCATGCTAATGGGGCCAAACTAAATTGGTCGGATGAAGAATCTGTTGCAAATTACTTGGTTGCAGGATCAGCGTTACTCTGTGGTTCAAAGAATAAATTTGATGAGAAGAGGACTTATAAGCAGGTAGAAAAAGAAATAAAACGAGCAAATAACCTACTTAGTATGTTTAATCACTCCCTTCTTAAAGGCGATGATTCTTATGAGGGGAAGTTAAAAGGAATTAATATACCAACTTTGGTTATCCATGGTACAGAAGATACAGTGCTTCCATACGAGCATGGTCTTGCTCTTGTTAATGAAATTCCGCATGCTTTGTTACTAACCCTAGAAGGATCGGGGCACGAAATTCATTGCGATGATTGGGTTCATATAATCAACGGTATTTCGAACCATACTTCTGTCTTGTAATCATTATAGGACTCGTATAAAATAAAAAACACTTGAAAAAAGGGCTACAATTGACCTTGTAACCTTTTTTTCTATTAAAAATCAGTTTTGGAACTGTTGCTCAGTTAAAGAATATTAATATTCAGTGATTGATATCCCCATCCTAAAAGGGGTAGCGTCACATCACCATCAAGCTAAGATCTTGAAAGTACCCCAAAACGAAAAATTTACTTATTTACATCAGCTCATTTTATACATCTAGTGGTTTATTCTTTGATAGTTGTTGTACTTCTGTTTGAATATAAATAAAGTAAGTTCCATTTATCCAAAAACACCCCTGATTTCCATTATGTATAGGAAATCAGGGGCATTTTTCAGTAAATATATATAACTTCAACATTATTAATGAATCTTCTTTTAAAATATAGATGGTTAAACGGATGAAAAACTTCGATTGTTATATCGTCCCTTATTTCTCAAATAAAGGTGCTATTTTATCAATTTGATTTGTCCAAATTCCACCTGTATAATCGTCAGGAAGGCGTTTTATATCTTCAGATGAGTCAAATCCACTTGAAAATCCAAACCCATTTCCTCCTACAACGATAACTCGAGTATCTGCTTTATCCATTCGATTAAGAAAACGATTTGGCCATCCCCAAAGCCAAGGAGCTACTTTGTCTGGTATATGTAATTCTCCATGCTTCAGGCTTGAAGGTATGTAGCCAGTCCACCCTAATGCCATATAAGTAATAAGATCTTTTTTCATGGTCGCTTTTGACATTGTTCGTAAACTAGGGATGCGCTCTTTTATCGCAGCAATTGGTTTATCGCCACCATATACAGTTAGTTGATCAAGGCGTTTCGCTGGTAATTTCTTAAGGTGAGCAGCCAATTGGATTCCTTCATTTTCATCATCACTTTTAATATGAATAAGAAAAGAACGATCTGGAAAATGGTTAAGTACTTCATCCAGTGTTGGCATAAGATTAATCCCTTTACCACGAAACGGGAATATTTTACCCCCATCAGCTGTATAACCGTAACCAATATCAAGTGCTTGTAATTCTTTTGTTGTAAAATCTCTTGTAACGCCTTTACCATTAGTACGGCAATCAAGCGTCCAGTCATGAAAAATAACAAAATTATTATCTTTAGTTGGTTGAACATCAAACTCTACTAAATCAGCTCCAGCTTTAAATGCAGCTTCCATAGATGGAATTGTATTTTCTAAATAAGAGTGTTCAGGTTTATTTATACGTTCTGCTGTACATGTATCCCCCTCAATCCCTTCCATGCTAAATGTTTGCGAAAGTCCTCGGTGAGCAAGAAGAAGAGGAGTTCCATCGTCCCTCTTAGCAAAATAAGAACTGTTATTTACATAAACAAATACGAATAGGATAAGAATTATCCAAGTCGTTTTACGTTTCAGTAACCTTTTTAGTTTGTTCATTGTATTCTCCTCTTAAATATTAGTTGAAATGCTTTAAACAATTTTCGGCATTTAAATACTGGTAAATATTACAGCCTATCTTATTTTTTCGCAATGGATATAATTGTTAATTAAAGGCTGGTACTTTGATATAAAACGGGAGCAATAGAAATCAATTCAATAATCACTCAACCTTCAGTAAGAATAGTGTTGAAAGATTTCTGTGAGAATTTAATATAAATGGGTATATGTAACATCCTATTATTTAAGAATCAATTTGCTATATTTATATTATCTGACAGTATCTTAATCATCTTATTGAAGGATTAGAGGACGTCTAAATAAAACTGGATAATAAATTAACATCATACCTACAAATGAGCAAACTAAATAAAAAATAGCCTCGTATTTTATTACTAGAGAAATATTATTATCAATCTTTTTTTCATCTCTTTTATATAACATTTTGAATAATACTCTATATAATAAATACCCAATAATTGCTCCCAGGGTATTCATAGATAAATCATCAATATCTGTAATTCTATTATCTAGCAATTGACCTAACTCAATAGCCAATGAAAAACCGAATCCAGCATAGGCAGTACTTTTCATTCTTCTAAACTGCGGCCAAATAGTCGGCAATAAAAAACCTAATGGCATAAACAGTAAAATGTTTAAGACATAAGTAGTCATACCTTCAGAAGCAAATGGAATCAAGTTAATTTGATTTGCACGAATTAATGTTTCGTATCTACCTATGTCCCATATAGTCCCTATCTGCGTCACCTTATACACTAATGAAAGGTAGAATAGAAAAACATACACCCATAGAAAATGCTGAATAGATATATTTTTTTTCGTTTTAAAATAAAATCCAATTTGAAACATTATACAAAAAATAATAGTAAAAAAATAAGTATATAAATAATTAATCAAAACTCCTGAATGCATTTAAAATCTCCTAACTTTACATTGTAATCTATAACTTTGTCATTTTAGAATATAATTTAAGAACGGGTGGTCATAATCACCTCATCCATATTTTTACAGATATTTCACAAAATTCTTTCAATGGTATTTCAACGTCCATTGTCTTGTTTTGAAAAAAGGGATAATATGACATCGCATATTTTTCCCCCTCAATACTTGCTGAAATGCTCTCTTCTTCTTTTAAATAATCCAGGTATTCTTCCAAGGCTAAATTCATTTTTTGCATAATCGTACTGTGAGGCAAACCGACATAGCGAATCTGCCAAGGTTCATATTGAATACCTGTAACATCCGTTTTATCCGAGGGATAGCGTAAGATAAAGCCGTATTTCCAAGCATTTTTTTCTATCCACTTCCCTTCAGGTGCTCGATCCATTTGCGTTAAGCCTGATCCTACATCAAGTGATAAACCTGAATTATGTTCACTATAACCTGCTGGTAAGAATAATTAGCCCCCATCTCATGGTAAAGTCCACTTTGCTCATCAAAGTCACGATAACCACTATTAATTAAAAATTGATTAACGCCTTCCTTTACAACATTATTAATCATCTCTGAAAATTTTTTTGCTATTTCTTTTGATAAAGAAATATTTGTATTAAGCAATCCGTATCCGTTTATCAATTCATTATGTTTAGATAAATTTACGATATCTGATTTCACACTCTCTTGGCGCATAGGATATTTACTGTTAATTAAGAGCAGATTCCCTTGATAGATGTGTTCTTTTACAATCTCTTTCTTTTGAATCATTGAGGTAGTCCCTGTATTATCTATGTTATCTTTGTGATTTTGATCATATTTTTGAACCTCTACTTTATTCTGAAAAAACAGTGCTTTATTCATGAAAGCAAAACCAAATAAAAAACACCACTTCTTCATTTTCAGCTTCTTCCTTAAGTAAATGACTTGATGATAATGTCACGCTGAAGATTTCGGATATGTAACTCTTAACGATTGCTTTCTGCAAAGCGATGCTATATCTATATGTGGATACTCTATCCAGTGGTGTGTGCAGAAACATCCAAAGCAGCAGATTGCTCATTTGACACAATTGGCTAAAAGGAAAAGAAATATTTGTGTCACTCTTTTTCTAAACATGTAAGCTATTTTAATCCACGCATAAGTTATCATATCTTTCTTTGACGAAGTAAAAAAAGCTCGTTCTTATGGTTTAATTCTACCGCATAAGAACGAGCCATTTTTTAATATTAAATTGTTAATTTCCTAAGAAAAAGTATAGATAACCTTAAGAATTTCTTAAGAAACAATGATTATTTTCTAAGAATCCCCTTTATTAACCGAGTCTTGGAAGACTGGAAGTTCTACCGTGAAAGTCGTAGAGTTATCATTACTTTCCGCGTAAATCTGTCCGCCATGCTGAACAATGATTTCTTTTGCAATCGCCAATCCAAGTCCCGCGCCGCCCGTATCAGAAGAACGGGCATCATCCAATCTGTAAAACTTTTCAAATATGGTAGCGAGTTTATCTTTCGGGATATTTCCGGCGTTCTCAAAAACGATGGATACCACATCATCGGAGAGGTCCGCCGTAATGTCAATTACGCTGTCGTTCTCGCTGTATGCAGCGGCGTTTTTCAAAATATTGTTAAAGACCCTCGCTAGCTTATCAGGGTCACCAAATACGGTCAAATCTTCAGAAACATGGAATACCACCTGTTTCCCCTTCGCAGCAAGCTGGGGATAAAATTCATCAGTCATTTGCACCAGCATATAGTATAGGTCTATGTGCTTTTTCGTGAGCGTAATCGTTTGAAGATTATATCGCGTAATCTCAAAAAACTCGTCGATTAGCTGTTCCAGGCGATACGCTTTGTCTAACGTGATATGCACGTACTTTGCCTTTTGCTCTCTTGGCATGTCTGGTGCCTCGTCAAGCAGGATCAGATAACCGATAACTGATGTAAGAGGCGTTTTAATATCGTGTGCCAAGTACATAACAACTTCATTTTTCCTTTGTTCGGCCACCTTTGCATCATGCTCTCGCTTTTCAAGGGTTCGCTTTAATGTGTTGAGCTTCTGTTCCATGAACTCCATTTCCGCAGAAAGCTCAATTTGTTTATCTTCGTTCTGAATAAGTATATCAATACCGGTATTTATCTCTTCAAAGTATTTTACAAATTTTAAAAGCATAACTCGGCATAGAATAAGAATACTAATGGCAACCGCCACATAAATAAAAATTTCTATATTGTTCCGTATAGTATACTGATATATTATCATTGCGTCCCAACGCTCTAAATGATAACTGTTTTCCAAAAAACGTACGATCCACTCCCCAAGTGTCCCTTGGATAAATAGACGCACAAACAGCACAAATACAACTGCTGCCATGACAATCGTAAGGATATATTGGTAGAGTTTTCGTTTTAATGTTGAATAATCGATTTTTTTATTCTTATTTTTATTTTTCAATTTTATAGCCAATCCCCCATACCGTTTTTATATACTTCGGATTATCAACCGTGTCGTTCATCTTTTCTCGCAGATGTCGGATATGCACGGTGATAGTGTTATTGCTCTTGCTGAAATATTCGTCACCCCATATCTCATGAAACAGCTGCTCAGAGCTAACCACATTCCCCTTGTTTTCACAGAGGATACGCAGGATTGAAAACTCGGTGGGAGTGAGAGATAACGGCTTCTCGTTCAGAGAACACTCATGCGTGCTTATATTAATGACAAGACCAGAGTGAACGATAACATTCTCGTTCTGTGCCGTTACTCCATTGTATTTTTTATATCGGCGTAACTGCGCCTTGACTCGCGCAATTAACTCTAGTGGGCGAAAGGGTTTTGTAATATAATCGTCCGCACCAATTGTTAGCCCTGTAATTTTATCTACTTCCGTATCTTTCGCCGTCAACATGATAATTGGATAGGTGTGCTTATCCCTTATTTTTTGACAGATAGTGAGACCACTTACGTCGGGAAGCATGATATCCAATATTGCAAGGTCAAGCACATTCTTATCTATACATTCCAATGCTTCTTTGGCAGTATAGTATTTGAAAACCGTATAATTCTCGTTTTTCAAGTATAGCTCAACCAAATCGGCAATTTCGCGTTCATCTTCTACGACAAGTATTTTATCGCTCATAAATATCAATCCTCCTTTATAAATTTGCTTTTCTCAATCCGAATCTTTTCCGAATAACGAGCCTATCATACCTACCACTTCAAGTAAAGTCCTATCTGAGTATATAGACACAACCGGTTACACAAAATAGATTTTCAGATTTAACTTTAATCCAAGGATAAGAAATCTATCGAACTCAAAATTAAAAGGGGTACTGCCCTATCCCTATAAACATAACAAAACAAAATGTCCTTCTAAAATGAAAAAACATGCTAATCTTTCTGTAGAATCAAAAGAAAAGATGGCGTTTTTTTATGTCTGTGTCTGACGAATTACAACTATTTGCTCAAGAGATTCAAAGTTTTTCACCTCCAAATACTTTACGGAATCTTGCTAGAGATATTGGGTTTATACGACGAACCAGTAAGTACCAAGCAAAAGATTTAGTAGCTTTATGTGTATGAGTGAGCCAAAATGTAGCTATGACTTCTTTAAGTCAGTTATCTAGCTGTTTAGAAGCATCAACAGAAGTACCCATTAGCCCTGAGGGACTGAATCAACGGTTTAATAAAACGTCCGTCCAACTTTTACAACACCTACTAGCAATTACTAAGCAAAAGATGGCCTCATCTATGCCGATTCCTTCTCCATACACTTCTATTTTCAAGCGGATTCGTATTTTAGATTCAACTACATTCTCCTAATTAATTTAATATATTGGATAATAATACCGATATCTACCTTATTGGCTAGATTATAATGGGGCGGTACGTCTAATTATTATAAAAAGGCTTTCTATATGCTAACCTTTTCTACCGCTTTTATTTGACGATACTAAGGCTTCCACATTGCTTCTTTTACTGCAATCTTGATATCGTTATCACTTAAGTTCTCTCTAGCAATACCTTCTACAACTGCTTCAGTAGCTACTGCGAAGATTCCATCTATCATAACGCTTGCACGTACAACAATTGTTCCAAGTCCTAGCTCTGGGAAAAGAAAGCACCCGCATTATCCTTCTATTTTATATGCTTTTCTAAACTTTATGGGAATAAAAGGAGTAAAATAACTGTTAAATTGGATGCTGGATATAAGGTATATTCCAAGGGTACTTCATTTTAGTTTCCAAGGAAACAAAAATGAAGTATAATTATATATGTACAATAAATATCATTTACAAATTTATTATTGTACGTATTTTTGCATTAGCTCTTAACTACGAAAATAAATGGAGGGCATGAAATGGAAAATTATTATGATGTAGCGGTAATTGGTGGTGGTCCAGTTGGACTTATGGCAGCATGTGAATTAGCTATTCAAGGCGTAAAAGTTGTCGTTTTAGAGAGAAGGTTAAATCGGATACGAAATTCTAGAGCACTCACACTTCACCCCCGCTCCTTAGAATTAATGGCTATGAGAGGTATTGAAAATCGATTTTTATCTAGAGGGAAGAAATCAGATACAAGCCATTTTGCTGCCCTAGATACAAGATTAAACTTTAAAAATCTAGATACTGATTTTCCATATACGCTTTTTATTCCCCAATCTATTACAGAAGAAATATTAGAAGAGCGTGCATTGGAATTAGGTGTAAACATTAAACGTGGTCATACTTTAAAAATTTTAAAACAGTATGAAACATTCGTACAACTAGAAATAGAGCGAGGAGAAACAACATATAAAATAGAAGTTCCGTATGTAGTAGGCGCTGATGGCGCAAGAAGCGTAGTTCGTGAGTTATCACATATACCTTTTAATGGAACAGATACAACAACTACTGCTATATTAGGTGATGTCATTTTAGAAGATGTACCAGATAACTCATTTTTTTCTACATCTAATATAAATGGGATAATAATAATGGTACCTATTGCACCTAATGTATTTCGTATTGCAATTATAGATCCTAAGAATCAGACAATACCTGTTCATGTTGCTGTCACAGAAAAAGAGCTTATAGATAGTATTTATAGTATTACGGGTGAACATATTCAAATTAAAAGCTCAATATGGCTTTCTCGTTTTGGAAATGCAACCAAACTAGCAAATACTTATCAACATAAGCGGGTATTCTTGGCAGGTGATGCAGCGCATATTCATTTTCCTGCAGGAGGACAAGGTTTGAATGTAGGCTTACAAGACGCTTTTAATTTAGGATGGAAATTGGGACTCGCTATAAAACAAAAAAAATATGAAAGCCTATTAGAAAGTTATCATATTGAACGACATGCTGTGGGAAGAAAATTTTTTAAGGAAGTACAAGCACAAGAACAATTAATGATAAACTTTTCAAATGCAGGTATAGAATTAAGAGAGTTATTCTCGCATTTACTCACATACCCAGAGGTAAATCAAGATTTAGCTAAAAGAGTAAGTGGCTTAGGGGTTATATATTCCTCTATGCATATGAAAGAAAGGCATCCATTGATAGGGAAAAGATGCACAAATCTTACTATTTCTTCTCAAAATAAGAAAACTCATAAACTCTTTGAATTGATGCAAGATGGTAAATATATTTTATTAATACATCCGTCTTATAAAGAAGAAATAGATAAAATGAACATTGATTCGCACACAAAGGTGGTTGTAGGAAAAATACAGGATTCTCAGTTTAAAAATATAGTTGTCATTTTAATTCGCCCCGATGGTCACATAGCTTACATTGAGTATGACGAAAGAGAAAACTGTAAAGATTTGAAAATAAAGTTGAATGATTTAAAAAAACTACTATTTATGGCACGAAGTAAGAACTTTCTAGTATAAACATTAAAACAATAGAATTTCATATGCCCCCACAACTATCAGTGGGGGGCATTTTATATTAAATGAACTGCATTAAAACCAACTTCTAATTGAATTTTTCTAATTAATTCCCTATATTGATTAATAATACCAATATCTATTTCCAATATTACATTCATGTTTTTTCAACTCTAAGGTCACCACGGATACTAAACATTACCCTCAAAATTCTTCACATATTCTAATAATGTTTGATATTGTTGATCAAGGGCATACTCATCTGTTCCAATTGGTGATTTAAAAAAGAGTGAAAGATGTTCCATTATTCCTACTTTCCTCTCTCTAAGTGCATGATCCATAAAACGGGACAAATCAATTATTAGAGGCGCAGCTAAAATCGAATCGATACCTAGCCAATTAATTTTCATTGTCATTCGTTCTCCTAACCAACCTTCAAAGTCAATCGTATCCCAGGCCTCTTTCCTATCTCCTCGGACAGGAAAGTAATCAATTCTTACTTTATGATCAAAATTACTGTACCCCAATATTTGTTCTAACCCAATGGATTTCGAATCAATTTTTGTTGAAGAATGTGTTGGATGTTCCAAAACTGCACCATCTTGATTCCCTAATATATTCGTACTATACCACCCGACAATACTCAATCGGCGTTGTTTAAACATTTTTCCTAAAACATGTTTATATAAAGTCTGACCTGTCCGTCCATCTTTTCCTGCTGTCGGAACAGCTTGTAATTCTGCTAATTCCTGTAGTGCTGGTATCTCAGTCGTCACATTTGGCGTGAAATTTACATAGGCACATTTTGATTTCATAGCTGCATAGGCATAAAGCATACTCGGTCGAATATCCGATGAATTTTCCCTTAACCCTGTCTCAAATGCTTTTAAAGACTGATATAATGAATGATTTTTTGTCTTTGCTTCCGTTGAAGCAGTATTTATCACAACAATTCTCTCAAGATTATATCTTTTTCTAAATTCTTCAATGTCTGCCTGAATTTGATTCACTGCGCTCATTAAATTCTCAGGCTCTCCTGTTAGACTATATATCCCTTTAACAAAATCATTTACATTAGCCAGTGGTGCTTGCCAAATAGGAACATCATTGAGTTGCACTTTAATTTTCTTCAAAATAGATTCCTGAATGATACCATATTTTTGTACTACTTCTATCAATGAATCCTTTTGTATATCCCATCCACCAAAAGCAATATGATCGAGTGGAGTTAGCTGTAGTGTCTCGAATTCTTTCTCTGTAGAAATAACGCCCCTTAGTGGAGCAAGATTTTGATTTACCGCAAAAAGTCCGGAAATCGTTGTTGTTGCAACGGCACCTAGAACTCCGACAAATAACACACCCATCTGATATGTCATTTTTTCACCCCTTCTAATTTCCCACAAGCTTTAGCAACAAGTCATGAACTTCGGTCGCTTCTAATGTATCTGGAAGTTCAAAATCTCTCCCTGTTACTACAAGTGACACATAATCTCTTTTGTCCTTTGCTGGTAAACCGTGAGATCCTTTGATTCGTTCCGGTTCTAGTGGTATTTGGAATGTCTTTGGATTTACAAACAGCTCTACCGGATCATAACCAGGCTTCCTATGAATATCTACATTGTATGCAAATTCTGGTGCCTGTTCATCGTTCAACCACCAGTAATACACAAACCAACTGTCAGGTTCCGCAATTGCAATTAACTGCCCTGAAAGCTCGTGATTAATTTTATGAACCCGTTTCTCTTCTTCTCCCCATACCTCGGCTATACCTGGTGTTCTTTCGAGAATTTCTTTAACTACCCCAATATCACGTGAGTCCTGAATATACACATGAGCCAATTGATGATCTGCTAAAGCAAAGGCTTTCGACATCTCCAAATCGAGAAAATCCATATTTTCGACATGCTTGATAGCCACATATCCCTCTTTATTCAACGTTTGATTGATAAATATAGGTCTGTTAACTGTCTTAAAGTTGTATTCTGATAAAATAACTAGCCGTGTTTGCTCCTTCAAGTTGCGCTCTTCCAATTGCTCGACAAAGTTTCCAATTAAACTGTCAATTTCTTTAATGGATCTCTTCGCAGCTTCACTTTCAGGCCCAAACCTTTGTGCGTTATAATCTATATTGGGTAGATATACAAGTGATAATCTTGGTTTATATTCTTCTAAAACATCTATTGCTGCATCTAATATCCATTCACTGGATTTAACTGAAGAGAGCGGACCCCAGAAGCTTTTCAAATCGAACTCCCCATATTTCTCCCTCAATTTTTCATATAGCCCCCTCGGCTTTGAATCACACCACATAATTGTTTTTTTATCGAGATGAATTGGGGCAGGAGTAACTACATAGTCTGCTGTGCTCAATTTACTGAACTGCCAAAACAACACTGCTGTTTTAGCTGCCAAATCTTCTTCCTTCAACTTCTCCCATATCTTTTTACCTTCAACTGGTAGCATTGTTTGATTCCACATTGTTATCTCTTTTGTATTCCAATTTGGAAGACCGTTACAAATAATTCCATGTTCAGCTGGTGAGGTTCCAGTAATATACGTAGCCTGCATTGAACCAGTTACAGCCGGAAATACAGGTTTAATTTTTGCTTGTTGGCCATTCTCTAGCAACTTCCGAATATTTGGGGTTAATTCAGCATCATTTAGATGCTCCTCCGTCAAACTAATAATATCTAATACAATCACGTTCTTTTTCTCCATAGATATCATCCTTTCGTCTATGTAACGGGAAAGATACGAGACATGATATAGCTTATAATTAGGAAAGAAGATATAGAAAAGAAAGCTGGCCATCCTCCAAATGAAGCAGCAATTGCTCCATCCAATAATGGAAGACCAATTATACATGTTCCAACTGCTTTTTTAATATTAGATGATATTGGATTTACTAATGCTGGTAAAATCCCTGAAAAAGTCCATAATAAAAAAACTATTACCGTAATAACAGTTGTTCCCCATACACCATAGAAATGCAAAAGCAAAATAGCAATAGCACATGTTAAGACTGCTCCTGCCATAATTCTTACTCGTATAGGATGGAGGCCGGATCCAACCTCACCTTTAGACATTACAGTAACAGTGAAAATATATATAAACCCTAATCCCGCTAACCACCAAAATTCTACTAATTTATCTGGTACAATACTCAATCCTAGTAACAAGTTAACTCCTCTACAAAGCCCCATCGTTAATGGTCCTAAAACGTCATAATGCTTTGAATAGCGATTATATACAAATACCAACATAATGAGGATACAAGCAATTAAAAAGCTGATACCTGAAACAAAACATACAGATATGATACCTACAGTAAGAAGCACAAAACTAAAACATAAAGCAGAACGAGTTAATATACGACCAGATGGTAAAGGTCTCTCAGGACGCTCACTTTTATCTATTTCAAAATCAAAAAAATCATTTAAAATAATCCCTGACGCATATATACATGCGCTTGCTAACAGAAGAAGAATAATCTGACTGAAATAACTTTGATTCAAAACTATTCCTGCAATCCAGGTGCCTGCCAATATATCTGCCATCGCAGTAAAGGCATTCGGAAATCTTATCAGTTCAAAATAAGTACGAATTCTTCTCATAGGCTGTTAAGGATACTTTGCACATAGTCATAAGATTCTTTGGCAGCCGATATTGCATGATTTTCATAAGGATATAATTCAATGGTAATAAAACCGTCATAACCCGTTTTCTTTATAGATTGTAAAACTTCCAGAATAGGAATAGCACCGTGACCAGGAATTAGATGCTCATGTACGCGATTCGCTGCAATATCCTCCAGGTGATAATGTTGTGTATATGGTAGCAATTTATAAACCAATGCAGCTGGATCTTCTCCAACACAAAAGAAATGTCCTATATCAAAATTTAATGCAATTGCCTGCGAAGGAACAGCCTTCTTAAATTCTATAAATTGATCTGATGTTTCAATTAATAAATCAGGCTCAGGTTCAACGAGGATTGTTACGCCAGACTTTTCGGCATGATCAGCCAATTCTTCCATTGCAGAAATAAAAACTTTATTTGCCCATTCCCTCCCTACATTGATGAGTGGCCCCCCTGGTTCGGTAGATAGTGTCTTTGCACCGAGTTTTTGAGCTAAATCAATACAGTTATGGGTATGTTCTATACGTTGTCTTCTTTCTGTTTCATCTATCTCTACAAAAGACGGGTGCCAATTATCTTTTATTCCATACAGCATGAATGCATTCAAATTTGATATAATCATGTTCCGTTGCTTCAACTTGTCTTTTATCATGAGTATTTTCTCATTCGTTACTTCAGGTGGAAAAGCATGCGGGATATCTAGTAAGATTTCTATGCCTTCATATCCGATTTCGGATAATATATCTATTGTTTTTAACAGGTCATATCTTTTAAATCCATTACTGCTATATGCAAGTTTCATAATCTTTTCACCCCTTATGAATCTAGTTTTAATTTTCCAGATTGCTCATAAAAACGAACTGGATTATTCCAAACTAGTTCTTGAATGATATTTTCCGCATGCCCTTTCTTTCGCATCTCAAGCGCAGTTTTTACAACATTAAGAGGATTAGATGGTCCCCAATCTGCTGCAGTGTTAACCATAATTTTATTTATGCTGTAATGTTCAATTATTTCAATTGCTTCATCAGTTGAAACTTTCGTCGGATAAATTGTCATTCCGCTCCAGCCTCCATATTCAACGGAAAGATCAATAGTATCTGAATTATTATGATCTATTAATACCCTATCAGGTTCAAGCCCTTCTTCCCTTAGGATTTCTATTGTTCTTCTTGTTCCCTCCCGCTTATTTTGATGGGGAGTATGCACCATAACTAACATATCGAGGTCTTTAGCCAATTTCAGTTGTCTCCGCATCACATCTTCTTCCTCAGGAGTAATCCTATCAAATCCAATCTCCCCAATTGCAAGACACCGCTCATGTTGCAAATACTCGGACAATCCATCAATTACTTGATAGGCAATATCAATGTTATTTGCTTCTTTTGGATTCATAGCTAAACAACAATAATGAGTGATTCCATATTGCTTAGCACGCTCAGGTTCAAAGGTAAGCAAATGTTGGAAGTAATCAAAATAGGTTTCAGGATAACGGCGTTCGCTCCCAAGCCAAAATGCGGGTTCTACAACAGCGCGTACACCGGCCAGACTCATATTTTCATAATCATCGGTTGTACGAGAATAACAATGGATGTGCGGATCAAAATATTTCATAAATTATCTCCCCTCATAAAAGGCTATTCTTAAAATATGGTGTAAGGAATTCTATAGATTCCTTTGCTGCCAGTACTGGATCATTGCAATAGGTATATAATTCTACTGTAATAAATCCCTTATATTTAATTTGCTTTACATAATTAAATAATTGATTAAAATCAATATTCCCATGACCAGGTATAAGATGATAGTGTTTATGATCTGCTATATCCTCTAGGTGGATGTTCCATATCCTAGACTTTAAACTTGATAATAAAGTGGGAATATCCTCTCTTATTACATCTGCATGCCCGAGATCAAGATTTGCGCCCAGCCTATTTGATCCCACAATTTGAATTAATTCATTCAATTCTTTTCCATTTTCTATTAAAAGGCCAGGTTCGTACTCAATCCCTACGTTGATTTCACGTCGTTCAGCATAGTCCATAATCTCTATTAGTGAATTTATAAGATGATTAATTGCTTGATCTGGTGGGTTCCCTGAAAGACACTTTCCACTTGTAATACTGATGTTTTTGGCATTAACTATTACAGCTAAATCTATTAATTGTTTTGTATATTTAATTCTCTGATTCCTCACCTCTTCTCTTGCATTACATAATGAAGGCTCAAATGTAGGTTCTCCAGTAGAATATGGAAAAAATCCAGCTGCTGTATTTCCGTTTATATTTGAGACCTCGAGGCCATATTTTTCTAGTTTTTGTTGTACATCAGTTACCCAAGCAGCAGTATGTGCAGGTGGGAAAGCATGAGGAACATCCGCTAAAATTTCAACCCCTTTATACCCCAACTTTCCAATCTCTGAAATAGCTTCGGGTAATGTGTATGTTGTAAATGCATTTGTACTAAAAGCTAGCTTCATCTTGCGCCTCCTTTTAAAACATCTAATATTACAACACCTATTCGTTCAATAGAATTTAGTCAACATTTATAAAAAACGATACAATCTATTCAAAAATATTCTACAAAGTTCAACGAATAGCCAGGAGTAAAAAAAACTTAATATAAATATTATTGCAATAACCTTTGCATCTATAATTGTATTAACAGTAGGGCCCAGTACTGGGAAACGGAATACATACAGTATCACCATGATCCCCGCCAGTAGACATATTGATGAAAAAGAAACAACCCAAATTCTCCTATTCAATTGAAAAAAAGACACACCTATAGCTATACCTAATAAACCTGTTGTAAATGGAAAAATAATTAATTCACTCGGCTGAATGATAAATAAAAGGAGAATTGTAAGAATATAAGAAAGGATTCCTTGACGAATAGAAAGGGACGTAACTAAAAAAATTGGTAATGTCGCTAAAAAACTAATTAAGTAGCCTATACCTGGCATAAAGCCTCCTGCTGATTGAAGCATGGTAGCAAGTGTACTCAGCAAAGCTGTAATAACCAAGTTGGCTGCAAAAGGGATCTTTTTCAAGTGAATATGGTCTCCATCTATCCCTCTCATCGATTGATACCAATAACGGACAAACCATTCGATTAAAATCACCACCTAAAAATATCCAAACAGCCACTTTCTATACTATTCATTCCCGCGTGTTTTATGCGGTATTCCCTTTATAATAAAATTGCGAGAACGATTACTCCTCTGAAAATATTTTTAAATAGCAGTTATTTCAATTGGTATTACTATAAATTCATGAACGTAAATTTTGCAAAATATTGCTGAATACCCTTTTTCTAAATTCGCAATTATATTTATTTTGAAATGCCTTCTCTTTATTTTCATAAAGATATAACATACCTTACCGTTTGAATTTTTATGATAATGTTTTATAGAACAATTTCAAAAATAGTACCTTTGTTCAAATCAGTCACATTTGTAGATTCATAAACCCCTAAATATAATCTAGTTTGATTTAGGTTTGTTCCCAAGTTAACATAATAAGCTGATTGAGATCCAAAATTATAATCGGTTTCAATAACACTAAAATCATTTAATTTACCATCTATACTACGACGAGTATAGGCTAAACTCCCTCTAACTGGGGAGTTAGATTCTTCCTTCCGAGCAAGATCGGTAAACACAATACTTCCAGTTAAATTCGGGATTCCATTCCCCATATATGGTTGGACACCTGTAAGCGCAGTTCCATCAAACTTATCAGGCCCTGAACCTTTATGAAAATAACTAATAAATGGTTGAAGCCGCTTCATTGAGGTTTTAACTGTTTCATTATAATAAGCTATTGTTTTCTCATCTAAAGTGGGAGTTGAAGAACAGCGTCTTATAAAAGAAGTAGGAAAATTCCCTTCCCATCCACGCCAACCAAA
This sequence comes from Bacillus sp. TE8-1, assembly GCF_008368855.1. Taxonomy (NCBI): domain Bacteria; kingdom Bacillati; phylum Bacillota; class Bacilli; order Caryophanales; family Bacillaceae; genus Bacillus; species Bacillus sp. TE8-1. The sequence continues at coordinate 53,853 of NZ_QPET01000010.1, forward strand.
GTTAATAAATCCGTCTTGGTCAGAAGTAGATCTCATCATTAAAGAAGCTTGAACAAGTTGAGTGACTGGTATAGGTCTATAATGAACAAATGAAAAAATTGATTCCACCAAATCCTGCCCAACATTTCCCACATATTTAATATACTGATTATAAGACCCTTGAAATGAAATACCTGTGATATTACGAACGCCTTTAGCAATTACCGTAAGAGTTTCCTGAATAGATGAGGGAAGTTCATCAAAACGTGTGACTACAGGAGGATTATTGATAAGTGTATTCTTAGCTACATCAATTTCAATTATTTTACCGGCTATCTCCATATCATCCTGACTTAAATTAAATGGATCATAGCCTGATCCACCATCTCCAGTTGTTAAAACAAGTGCTCCAGTTTCAGGTGAAAAACTTAGGCTATTAACTCCATTATGATTAAGAAATGGCCTTCTTATATTAAGTAATGTACGTCTTTTTTGAGGTTGACCATTCGGTTGTAAAATCCATTCTTCTACGGTATCAATATGATCATATTGAGTTTCCCTGTTTATCCACCTTAAATTTAACGTTTTGGGGTTACATGGATTAGGCTTAAAAGGTTCAGCAAGAGCGCCCGGTCCTTGTGTTCCAGCCAATGAATAATGAAGATAAAACAAACCGTTATAATGAAATTGTGGATGAAACGCTAGCCCTAGCAATCCCCTTTCATCATATCCACTGCCAGATCCACCTTGTTCAGACTTCCCTAATTTTATGATTCGAGAACGAATATCTAAAAAAGTTCTTATTTCTCCGTCTCCTATGTAAAAGATTTCTCCTACTTGGGTTGCAATAAATAATCTTTCAATTGATTCACCTGGAAGTATAGTTGTTCTTAAAACGGTGGGTAGATTTATCTTACTTACAATGGGTTGTAAACGAACTTTTACTTTTATCAATTAACTTTACACCCCTTTCTATTATAAGAATATGATTTGGACTGTGCTATTAGTATCAAATACGGGACGACAATTGAATATAAAAAAAGCGTGTTATGATTATCTTCTTCAAAACACGCTTCTTCCTAATATATCGAACATTCATCAACTTTATATCTTAAAATACACCTAACAATTTTTCAGAATTCCTCTAAAAAAATTAGACTTATCTTCCTGATCTATTCAATACTATTGCTGAGTACGCTGCATTTCCTGCTTCTCCATATAATTGCGCATTTTTTTCATATATCTAGGTGCATCCATTGAATCTTTTACAATCATTTCAATAATACAGAGTTTTTTAGTACTTTCTATTTCAGCTTGGTTTATTGCCTGATCAAACTCTCCGTAGGTACGGACTGTAGCTGTAAACGCATCACCTCCAAGAACTTCCGCTAGCTTAGTATAAGACCATTGAGGAATTTTGTTGTACTTTTGATTTTTTGTTTTTACATTCAAATATTTTTCAATCGTATAACCATCATTGTTTAAGACAAAAATTATAGGCTTGCATCCATAATAAAGCATGGTGCTGATTTCTTGGGCTGTCAGTTGTAAGGCTCCATCCCCTGTAAACAGCAACACTCGGCGTTCAGGCACAGCCATAATAGCACCGAACGCCGAAGGGATTGCGTAACCGATGGACTGCCAACCGCCTTGCCCAATATATATTACATCGCTCGGTAGTCTCACCTCTGCCATTCCGTTATAGAATGTACCAGTCTCGACAACTACAATATCTTCCTCTTTCAGCATCTGCTGAAAACGTGGATAATAGTTGGCCGCTATTAGAGGGGCATCGGTGTTAGTATTTAATTGGTCGTAAGGGAATGACATTTTTTCCACCAAGCCTTGCCCCTTATAACCCACATTCTGTATTGCAAGTAACATGTCAGCTGCAAGAACATTCGAATACTCTGCCTCAGCAATTTTAACCATATCCGGTTGAATATTGACGGTTATCCGCTGGTTTAGTTTTGCGGTAAAACTCGCGGTATTAGTATCTGCGAATACCATACCAATTGCGATGATACAATCTGCATTTTCTACCTTACTTTGAACTTCAGAATCTCCAAAAGATCCTAAGTACATTCCCACATAATTTGGATGGGTTTCGTCGAATCCTCCCTTTCCGTACATCATCGTTGCAACAGGAACATTCATGGTGTCTGCCAGTTGTTGAACTGCCGCTTGAAGACCGAAACGCATGGTTTTCACATCCACCAGTATAACTGGTCGATGTGCACGATTTAGTAGCTTATGGACATGATTGACCGCAGCTTGAAGAGTTTTCAAATTGGATGTTGGGCGTTGGGGTGTTGGCTCTACACGATTTTTAATCGGCTTGGTGACTAAATCATCGGCCACAACAAGATATACAGGCTTTTTCTTTTCTTTAGCAATCTGAATTGCGGCTGGAATTTCAATTTTAGCGTTTTCAGGCGTAAGCACCGTGCTGTATGCAGTAATTTGCTCATACATGTTGCGAAAAACATCAAAATTCCCATCCATTAAAGTGTGATGCATCAGCTTATGCTCTTTTTGATCATTTTCGGGAGGCGCACCCACTATATGAATGATTGGTACATGCTCACTATTAGCTCCGGCTATAGCATTACAAGCGCTGAGTTCTCCAACTCCAAAAGTTGTAATAAGAGCGGACATCCCTTTAATTCTTGCATAGCCATCTGCAGAATAGCCCGCGTTTAGTTCGTTCCGCCCTTCTATAAAGCGGATACCTTTATAACACTCTAAAGTATCAAGAAGTGTAAAATTATAGTCCCCTGCAATACCAAAAATCTCGTTAATGCCCTCCAATTTTAAACAATCGAATAAATATTGACCAACCGTTTTTTGAGAAGGTTGCCTTTGTAAACCCAAATTATCCTCATTTATCATGTTTTCCACCACTTGTTCACCCCTTATCTATTTCTTAAATTGTTTTATAGTATTCTTTTTGATAATACCCTTTAATTGAACCCATTATCCGTTGCACTGAGCCAAAGCAGTATATCAAACGCAATTAACTAATGTAAAAACATGTCGCTATTAAGCGATACATTTTGTATAATTCAAAACAATTTTAAGCTTGAGATAAGGTTTAAAAGTTAAAAAAGAGCACCTTTTGAAGAAACCTTAAACATATTAAATGTGTCAAAATCTATTAAATATCGTTATATTAACAGTTATTTAGAATTATGATTGCACCTTTCTTCCTTTTTGATGATATAAAGAGCATATTTATAATGAAAAGAACATCTTCTGGTAGTGAAAGAGCAATTAAGGAATTGTTGAATGACAATAAACTATTCCGTTACAGAACCATTTAATTGAATAACCGTTATTAAGTTAACAGTGAAATTTGATATGGATAATAAGGTCTTTAAAAAAATATAGAGAAAAGAATATAATTATATTGAGTATAATAACGTATTTTTAACTATACCTTTAAGGAGGAGTTGTCGATGAGAAATTATTTCTATTTGATTGGGCGAAAAAATAAGGGGATAACGTTCCAATAGCCCATAAACTACGTGGTTCCCCTTTAATATTAGAAGGAGAGTATCAGATTGAAAAAAATTTATTTAAAGCCAATTGACAAAAGTAATTGGGAAGAAGCAATTAGATTATCTGTTAAAAAAGAACAACAAACATTTATTGCATCCAACCTTTACTCTATCGCAGAAGTTCAATTTCTAGATAATTTCTATGCAAAAGGTATTTATTTTGATGAGAAAATGATTGGATTTACTATGTTTGGGATAGATCCTGATGATAAAAATTATTGGATTTATAGACTTATGATTGATGAAGAATTTCAAGGGAAAGGTATAGGAAAACAAGCTATATATCTGGTTATTGATGAGATAAGAAGAAATAATAACGCAAACATTTCTATAATAATGATTGGATATGCTCCTGAAAACCTTACAGCTAAATTTGTATATAAAAAAGCAGGATTTATTGAAACTGAATTATCATCTTGGGGTGAACAGTTAGCTAAGTATTCCTTATAAGCACTTGAATTCTCCACATTAACTTTTAAACTTATTAAAGGAAAGAGTCTAATAATATAGTCATACAGATAGGAAATGATTAAACTTTGTTATAAAAGAATAAAACAACTGAAAATATTAAGAGCGTGTTTTGATTTACCTTTTTCAAAACACGCTCTTTTCTATGATTGTTTATCAAGATTATTTAGTATTAATTTGATTAAACTTTATTTAAGGACAACACAATGTCTAGAATAGAGAAAAAATACCCTCCGGTTCATAAGGCAAACATAAGAAGTATCTTGTTTCACCATGTGGATCTTCTACTTTTTATCTTTCTGAACATGATAGTTAATTAAAGATATTTACTATAGACAAATTACTTTTATTCACACAAAATCACATCTAAATTGAACATGCCACCCAGCCACAATTTGCTGTTTTCTAAACTCAAAGTTTACCTCTCTAATAAATGGAAATAATAGATCTATAAACCATTGGATGGAGGATTTATAGTGACAAATAACAATAATTACGATGGAATATTACCCCATAATGCCGAATCTTATTGGACGAGCAGTATCGATTTACCAAAATACCCTTCCTTAGAAAATGACATGCAAGTCGATGTTATTATTGTAGGAGGAGGAATTACTGGCATTACTTCTGCCTATCTTTTAGTAAATGAAGGCCTAAAAGTCGCTGTTATAGAGGCAGACAAATTATTAAATGGAACGACTGGACATACGACAGCTAAAATTACTGCTCAACATGATATGATTTATGACGAGCTTATCAGATATACTGGAAAAACTACCGCAAGATTGTATTACGAAGCAAACATAGATGCTTTAAATTTCATTCAAGCCACAATTAATAAACATCAAATTGATTGCGATTTCACTCAACAAGATGCTTATCTGTATTCCACAACAGAAGAATACGCATTTAAGTTAGAAAAAGAAGCAGAAGCTTATAAAGATCTTCGTATTGAAGGCGAACTTGTAAACAAACTTCCTATTAACTTAAAAATACACAATGCACTTGTTATGAGAAATCAAGCACAATTCCATCCCCTTAAATATTTAGCCCATCTTTCAAATATAATTACAGAAAAAGGTGGATACATCTTTGAAAATACCACAGCAGTAAATATAAAAACAGGCGAGCAACCTGTGGTTCTTACCCGTGGAGGAGCTCAAATTACAGGAAAGTATATTCTCTCTTGTTCCCATTTCCCTTTTTATGAAGGCGCAGGACTTTACTCTACAAGAATGCATGCAGATCGCTCCTATATAATTGCTGCTAGAATAAAAACAGATTATCCAGGAGGTATGTATATTAGTGTAGATGAACCGACACGCTCTCTCCGTTCTACAACAATCAATGGAGAAAAATTTATTCTTATCTCTGGAGAAAGTCATAAAACGGGACAAGGCGGAGAAACACTAAAACATTATGAAGCCTTGGAAATATTCGGGCAACAAGTTTTTGGGCTTGAAAATATTGCATACCGTTGGTCAGCTCAAGATTTAATTACACTAGACAAAATTCCTTATATCGGAGAAATCACCTCCGATCAGAGAAATATATTAATTGCTACTGGATACAGAAAATGGGGTATGACTAATGGGACTGCAGCTGCTCTTTTATTCCGAGACATCATATTAAAGGAAAAAAGCAAATATCGGGAATTATATACTCCCTCTCGTTTCCACATGAATCCTAGTTTAAAGAATTTCTTAGTCGAAAATGCCAATGTTGTTGGTCACTTAATTAAAGGAAAGTTAGAGATTCCTCAAAAATGTATTCATGATTTATCTAACGATGAAGGAGCCGTCATTGATATTGATGGCCATAGAAAAGGAGCTTACAAAGATGCAGAAGGTAAACTTCATATTGTAGATACAACTTGTACTCATATCGGATGCGAAGTTGAATGGAACAATGGTGAACGTTCTTGGGATTGTCCATGCCATGGTTCACGATTCTCGTATACAGGAGAAGTACTTGAAGGGCCTGCTGAAAAACCATTGCAAAAATACGATTATAAAATGATAGATAATCTTACTTCAGAAGACTCTGGTTACTAACTAAATTTGTAAATGAGTGATATTGAATTTACAATATAAAACCAAGATACCCCGTTTGAGGGTAACTTGGTTTTATTAGCTTGATGATGTCGTAACCATCCCCCTAAAATTGACAACTTATAAGGGAATATCTTTTCACCTTCTATCCTAACTAACAAGTCGTGAAATTCGTTTCTTTTTCCATGAAAATTTATAATATCCATATTGCAAAAGTAAACTTACAATAAATGCAGCTGGATATCCAATCCATATTCCTTTTATACCAAGATTTGTATGATAAGAAAGGTAATAAGCAACTGGGACTTCTACAAGCCATATCGATACAACACCGATAATAGTGGGCCATAATACAGTTCCACTTGCTCGCATTGTCGCACCAATAATTTGAGCATGGCCGAAAATTAAATAACTCCAAAGTGTAATCATCACCAAACTATGTGCAATTTTGATTGTATTCGAGCTCGTTAAGAATAACGATAAGATTTCTCTTGAAAACAAGTAAATAAAAGCAATTAATATACCACCAATTATATAGTTCATAACGATTCCAGCTCGAATAACTTCCTGTAATCGATTAACTTGCTTTGCACCAATGGATTGCGCAGCGAAAATGGATACTGTTATTCCAAGACTGACTGCAGGCATCTGAACATAACTTGCAACCTGGTTTACAACCCCATATGCAGCAGTCGCATCAGAACCGAAACGATTCACAAATGCGATTACTGCAATCTCAGATAATGAAACAAGAATCATATTAATACTGGCTGGAATTCCAAGGCGTAATAATAGTTTTAACAATTCCCAATCCATACAAAGATATTTCCGTACGGTCTCATCTAATTGCAGTGGATGATTCTTCTTCTTTAAATAAATAAGCATAACAATAAATGTTACAATGGTTGAGATAACAGAAGCATAAGCAGCTCCGTACACACCAAGTTTGGGTATTCCTAGCCAACCAAAAATTAGAATAGGTAATAGAATTATATTTAAGACTGTACTAACAATTAAGAAATAAAACGGTGTCTTAGAATCTCCTGTACCCCTAATAAACGTTGTATAGGAGAAATATAGAAATAAAACTGGCATAGAAATAAATAAAATACGTGCATAATGCACACTCATATCAATTATATTTTCTGGCGTACCCATAAGACGCATAATGTTCAGAGCAAATACATTTCCCACTATTGCCAAAATAACTCCTATTATAAAGGTAAATGTCAACGTCGTACCAACAATGGCTTTTAAACGCTCTTCATTACGGGCACCAAATGCCTGACCAATTAAAATCGAACTACCTGATCCAATTCCAATTACAAACGAAACCAATAAGAAGAATAGTGGGAAAAATGCTGAAATGGCAGCTAATTCTTTCACACCAAGCCATCGCCCTACTACCACCATACCAAATAATTGTCCAACTGATTGTAAAATGTTACTTAAAAGCAAGGGAACTAGAAACATAGACATTGATTTCCATGTTGCTTTCTCATCCTTTTGTTGATTTTTTAATCTTTTACTTTTTTGAATACTATCTATCGATGATTTCATATTTGATTTCCCCTTTTATTTGGAGGATTTATATCATTTTGAGAATAATAAGTTAAAGATGAAAAAGATTTCAAATTAACGTTATAATTTTATCTACAGATTTCCCCCTACGTAATAATGATTTTTAATAATTTGTTTGTCATTCTTTTTTCTACACTTCTCCCTTTGGATTTACTCTTCAATATGTGCAACAGTTGGATTAATTTTCCTTTCCCCGTTTATTTTAATAAAATTATTTATATTATTAAATGTAATAAACAATTAAGAAATAAAATTGGTATAAAAAATAATTTTTGTAATTAACAAAGGTCATTTTTTATTTTTAAATATTGTAATTACTTAATAGTAGTTTATTTAAGAGTTTAAAAAAAATATTCTTCCCTTATTTTGGTGTTTATTATAGCGGTTAACATTGATTACTGCTCTTTTATGTTTTCTTCTATGTTGTATATTTTTTAATAATTTGTCCAAAATATAACTAACCTGTTTTAGAACAAATTGGTTACCGAGTAGTTAGCTTTTGCTAGCTGCTCTTTTTACTGTAATTACTAAAAAATACACCTAATCATTTTTTTCAAAAATATTACTTTTAACGTATTCCCCGAAAGAATTCTCCTTCCTCAAGCGTGTGAAGGGCGTAGCCCTACGATAGGTGGGAGATGACTTTTGGTTTGGCATAGCCAAAAACTTTTGATAAACTTGCTATATGAAGTTCTTTGATAACTTGATATAGAAGGTTGCAGGAAGAAAATAGAGTGCGAAAACCAAGCCATTCGGTTCCTGCGTAAAATATCAACCGTACCAACAGAGCATCCATGCTTTGGACATCTAGGGATGGAACACCCCGAAGTAACGCTCAGGGAGACGAAAGGTTACTTTCGTCGTGGAACTGAGAAGCTCCCACTTCAAGCTTTGCTAAGTGGCGAGTAAGTTCACTACTCACTTACGAAGCAGGTGAGTACTATGCCAACTTTTATACCTAAACTTCTTGTTCAAAATACATACTTTAATAAATATAGGGGATTTTTGTAATGTTTCTCCAAAAGAAAATACAAAAGGGTACTATGGTCCGAGTGCCGCCACTGTTGGTTCATTGTGAATGCTTTTAATGGAGTTTGTGCACCAAACACGTTTGATAGTGATGTTGTAGACCAAGACACAGTCATAATAAATTAAGGTAATTCAACTTCTGAATAAAAACTAATATTTCATCTATAATAAACATTACAACCTGCTTCTTACCCAGGTTGTATTAAATAGAGCAGTTGCTACAAATAACTGCTCTATTTTAATTTTAGTTACATAAATTTGAAACTTTCATGCATACTATGTGTACTCCTTAAATTCATAGATGTAATGTTCTTATGACAGTTAGCTTTTGCTAACTGCTTTTTAGTATTATGTATGTTCCAAAATGATGAATTCCTAACTATTAGGTTACCGCATGCTATATAGAGAAGGTGTTTGACCTTTTACTTAAATCTCCTGAAAAGACTCTGCTCAGATATTTTCCAATAAAAAAGAAGAGATATATAATCTCTCCTTTTCATCCATGTACTTTATAATTAGCGAGTAAATCCACCGCCAAGTTGTTGTTCAGCCATTGCTACTAGACGTTTTGTGATTTCACCACCAACAGATCCATTTGAACGAGCTGTTGCGTCTGCACCACGAACTAATAATTCGTTACTGCTTCCACTATTATTGTTTTCCATTGTGTCTCACCTCCTAGTTTTTAATATGCATAAATGAACCACTGTCACAAAACGAAACGGTTACGCTTTTATATAGGGTAACCGTTTCGTTTTGTTGTTTGCCATCATTACGTATACTTGTTAATTTTCATGTCTATACTGTTTAGAGAAGGTATTCCATGCCATTCGGATTGACCTCTAGCACATGATAAGTTTATAACCGTTCCTATAATTAGGAACGGTCTTATTTCATTTAACTGTCCTTTTTAATTACAGTAACTGTTTTTTGATAAGCATTTATACATATCGGATATGAATTTATTTTACAAATAATGAATATTCACCATTACTATCATCGAATTTATAAACATTTAAATAATATTTTCCTGGTTTCGCTTCGAATTTCCCCTTTATGGTATTTCCTTCATCTTCACCACAAGCTACATAATTTTGCATGTCTGATTCATGATAAAGTACCCATGTCATCCCAATATTTTGTTCATTTACCACAGAAATATCTACTTCTTTTGGATCTGTAACATTAAACGTATAAACATCTGTTTGATCAGGAGTAACCAGATTTCCTTTTACAAGCGTATTAAACGGGAGTATCTTCTCTTCTTCATGGAATTCACCTGTTTGCGGATCTTGTTTTACAGTAACTTTTGTCTGTTCTTTACTTTCTTTTCCTCTACTATCTTTCACAGTTAGTTCCACAGTATAGGTTCCTTTTTCTCCGTATACGTGGGTAGGATTCGCTTCTGTACTTGTAGTACCATCTCCAAAGTTCCATAGATAAGAAATAACTTTTCCGTTTTCACTTGTTGTACCATCGCTATGGAAATGAATTTCTTCATTTACTATCCCGCTATATGGTCCATTCATATTTACTATAGTAGTCGTTTTTTCTTTTTCCTCGGTCGCAACACCATGAAAAACAATATCATATTCATACTGATTAGCTGCATTCACACGATAGTTTACGAAATAGGCTGTAACTGTTTTATAACCACTCCAACCTTTTTGGGATAACTGCTCTAAAGTTTGGTTTACTTGTTTACTCATCGCTTTCCAATCTTCAGACTCACCTTTTGATGTACCACCTGTGTACTTGCCTTCCACGGTAAATGTATTAAAGAATTGCGACTCATATTTTGTAATTTGGGCACCTTTTATATTTGCTACATCCACAATTTCGTTTTTCACTTCAGCTAGCGGCTTTGGTGCGTGTTGAATTAAATAATCATTTGTTACTTGCGGTACATTATATTTATCTTGATTATCAATCAACTGCTGCATATACGCTTGATATTCTGCATTCAATTGTGTATTGTTGCTCAATGATTCACGATATGAGTCATAATTTTTCACATCGTTTGTACGGATTAAATCTTGAAGCTTATCAAATGTTTCAAATTGATGATTATACAAATATGACTGTAGTGCAAAGGAATACTTATAAAAGTCCCATGATCCATATTTTGAGAACAAAGTTTGCTTTGCTGTATAACGGCTTGCTGGATTAGATGATAAGCCACTTATCATACTTTTACGCGGAACAACATTATTTGTACGTGTAGATCCTGCAAAAAATTCTGCATTCCCTTCTTGGAACCAAGTTAATCGTTCATTTTGATACATTTCTCCGCTTCCAAATAAACCAGGAACCTCATATCTTCCTTGTAAATAGTGAGTGAATTCATGACGGAACAACTCTTCTAAACTATAAATACTCTGCTTTGGCGTACGCTCATATGTAAAGAAAGTCCCCTTCTCTTCAATATAAATTCCACCGTTGTTTGTTTCATATCCATATAATTGTCTATTTAATTGATATTCATCTGGATTATTATAAATTACTATTGTTAGTACATCATCAGCATTTCCCGGTTCTAGTGCTTTATCATTACCAATTACACGGTGATATTGTGCTTTTACTTCCTTGGCTGCCCAATATAATCTCTTAATTTTTTCTTCTGTTACTTTATCTCCCGTCTTAAAGACAATAGATCCGTCATCAAATGTATATGTTTTAGGTAAGTATTGTTGTTTCCCTTCTTCACGTATTTTCTGTAAATCTACTGCATTTCCACTATAATCTTTTCCACCATAGTTTGTTTTCATTTGTTCTACTGCTACAAAATAAGCTCCACTTAAACGAGGATACAAGTTCATCGCTTGTGTAATAACTTCCAATCCTTTGTTTGGATTACTATGAAATTTCCCTAAACGTCCTGCATAATAAATGCCATTATTAATTAACCAACTATTTTCATTTGTTATATTCCCCACGAGAGCAATTCTACTAACCTCATTTATAAAGTTATCAATCTTTCCATACCACATTGTTTCATTAGGTTTCTTATTCGTATCCTGTAAATAAGACTGTATATCATAATCAATTCCTTTTACAATTTCATATACAGCTTGTCCTTTTGCATAATTACTTACATACGTAGAAAGGTTATCATTATAGTGTTTTAAAATATTTACCGCATACTGCACTGTTTCAGTATCACTAGAAGCATTACTAATTAATTTTCCATACGCAGCTATTACCCTATCTTGCTCGGCTGTACCTAATGCAAAGTTGGGATTTCTTGCAATTGCTTTTAATGCTGGTAAACATTTGTCATGGAAGCTTCTCTCTTTTAAGTAACTTAATTCATTATTATAATATCCCACATAAAAAGCAGAACGTAGTACTTCAACAAATGTTTCAATGCCCTTTGAGTCCTCTTTAGTAAACGATTTTCCTCGTTGTCCTAATTCATTAATGATAACGTTCATGCGTTCTTTATTCTGATAAAATGCTTTCGTATCTTGATTAAATTGAAATAAATCAGTAATTTGATTCCAAGAAATTTTTGAGAGTGTGTCAATGAGTTCGTTATCAGGCATTTTATTCAGTTCTGCCAGAGAGTAGCTTTGCTTTAATTGAATTTCATCACGTTTCATAACCAGAGTAGGACGTTGTGAAAAATCGCCTACTTTTAAACGCTCTTCAAAAGTCAATGTTTCGTCAGTTTTTGTAGCATGTACGATTTCATCTTTTGAAGTTTCTGTCCCAATTGGTTTTATCTGTAAGATATTATAGGGTACTTTTTCTTCTGCTGATACCTGTGTTTGAATACTTCCAAATGATAATGCCACCGTACTAATCCCAATCATCATTTGAGTAAATTTTAAATTCTTATTCATAATGTTTCCTCCAATTATATATTCCATCAAAGAATATAACATTTTACATACAGTAATTATTTAAATATACAATATCGCACATTACATTACATGTATGTATAGAT
>NZ_QPET01000011.1:0-212156 GCF_008368855.1 Bacillus sp. TE8-1
TAAAATAAAAAAGATAGCCTACATAGGCTATCTTTTTTATTTTATTTAATTACTGGCACCACTATATGCTACATGTCGTTTCTCAATTCTCTCTTCAATTTCTTTCATATTTTCTTTATTATTTAATAGTGATTGTTTATTTTCAATTAATAATTGTTTAAAAGATTTTCTCACTTTTTTTCTCATTTTCATTGTCCTCCTTGGGGGATGGTTTATATAAAAGATAAAGAATTATCTGTGTGTTCTTATAATAATTGATTGTTGTGAATTCTATTTGAACTTCATATGAAAATCTCGTTTATTTTCTGACAACTTTGTGAACACGAAAAAAAAGACTCTCTAAAACTATGTTGAAATTAATTCACTTCATGATAAAAGTTATTATTTCCATCAACTTTTATCATTATATCTTGTCGAAATATTTATATATTTAAAATTGAGTTCGACATAATTTTATTTATTATCATACTGTTTACAAAAACAAAAAGAAGGTGTCACCAAGTCAAAGTTCGACTTATGCAACATCCCTCTTTCCAAACTATTTATAGCATATTTATTAATATTTCAGGTCTTCCCCAATTCATTTCTTCACAAACAAATCTAAGTTTTTCTTCATCCATTGTGTGTAATCCCTCTTCTAGTAAACATGAAATTGGAACTTCACAGTGAATTTGTGCTAATTGCAACGAAATATTTAAGTTCTCTAAATCACTTTCAATCTTCGTACGCTGCGCTTTTGTTAATGATTCTACATTTTCTAGTACAGCGGATACTGTTCCGTGCTCTTGAATAAGCTTATACGCTGTTTTTTCACCGATACCTTTTACACCTGGATAATTATCACTTGTATCTCCCATGAAAGCTTTTGCATGGACGATTTGCCACGGCTCTACACCTTTTTCTTCCATGATTCTCTCCGGTGTGTAATATTCGTAATTTCCAATTCCTTTACGCAGAAGCATAACTGTAACGTTCTTATCAACAAGTTGAAGTAAATCTGTATCACCAGTTAAAATATAAACTTCAGCTTCATTGCAGTATTGTTTTGCAAGCGTGCCGATACAATCGTCCGCTTCGTAGCCTTTCATACCGATAACTGGAATGGATAATTTCGCAGTCATTTCTTGCACTAAATCAAATTGAGGAATTAATTCTTCTGGTGGCGCTGCACGATTTGCTTTATAATTCGAGAACGATTCTGTTCTAAATGTCGTACTTCCCATATCCCAGCATGTAACGATATGTGTTGGTTCGATCGCTTGCGTAGCTGTTAACAAGTGTTTCATATAACCATGAATCCCGTTCGTAGGGGTTCCATCTTGTCGTTTCATAAATTGTCCGTAGACACTTGTTGCGTAAAAAGCACGAAATAATAGTGCCATACCATCAACTAATAATACTTTTTTCATAATTCCTCTCCTATTAAAAAAATAATAACCTCACGTTATCACGTAAGGTTATATAAATAGATTACCATTCTACGTTTTTGCTCAACTTTGTCTATTATACATTGTTTTTGTATATTTAGCACCATTAACACATTAAGACGTTCTACTACAACAAGTATGCAATATGCCTGAATACGTATTTTTTCCAGTAGAAACAACGACAGCCTTTGCATTTCCACTAACGATATGTGAACCTTTAAAACATACATTTTCAAGCTCAAGTGGATTATAATCTTTCATCCGTTTTAATGGAATAAATCGTTTACGTTCAAGGTGATAGCAGCTTTCAAACTTCTCTATATTCGCTTCGTTTCCCGTTAACACAGACTCATTCACTAATAAATCATCTGCATAAATAATACGTACATCAGCCGGCACAGCATCTCCAGCCGAAAGAAAAATTATATCTCCAGGTACAAGTTCTTGCACTGGTATCTCCATCATTTTCAGTTCACTATTTAGCCCTGTACTACTAGAACATTCTACTCTAGATACAGTAATCGTTTCACGTTGTAATTCATCACACACACGTTGTTTTGAAAAACCTGGAATCATGCCACCAAGCTTCATCATTACTTCTGCGAGAAGTGCTCTTTTTGAAGTTAGTTCATTTCGGCCATATACTTGAATACGTTTTTGTGCCTCTTTCATTGATAGTCCGTCTCTTGTTGTTTTAAAATATGCAAATACAGATTTTACATCTCTTGTTGCAATTTCAATTAATAAATCTTTATTTTTTTGGAGCATTGTTTGTTCTTTTATTGATTTTTTACTTAGTTTATATGACGTGTTACCCACAGTTTTGTTTGCATATAACATATTATCGTCTCCTCCTTTACAACATAGGAAGAAACGCTTTGTTTCTCAATTTATCCACTTTACTGTGAAAGTGTCTCGCGTTTTATAAACGCTACATTATGATAAATATAGAGGGAGGAACAAATCGTTTCCTGCCTACATCATATATTTTTGATTTGAAGTATATGGGTAACGGAACCGAGTCAGAATTTGACATGCTCCTCACCTCCTCGTTTAATTTTATAGTTTATACTATGAAATTACTCATAGCTTGGTAACAAAAAAGGCCCCTACCCTTAAGAGAGTAGCGGCCATTACATACACAAATAAACGATTTCTAATATAATTAGAAATCTACGGACCTCTCCCTCACCGAGTTTTAGCACTGTATAGCATAGGTACATTACCAGCTACGTTAAGAAAAACCTTAATTCGATCATTCCTGTTGACCCATTGGCGTCTCTCGACATTTTTGGGCAGTAGCATTTCTCTATACAGGAGCCTCACCTAACAGAGACTTATTTTCATTACATTGAAAATGTTACTCTTATTTAAAATAGATGTCAACCGTAGCCTATAATTTTTTCAAAAGGTATGGCAAACTAACATATATAAAGTGAAACTTTAATCAGCCCTCACCAATCGGGCTTTTACGGGATAAAATAAAAAACTTTACGTTTAAACGTAAAGTTTTTAATAAGTTATACAACCAGCAATTACAATCCCAATTGAAATTGATAAAAACATAAGAAAAAGACCGACTGCTTGATTATCTTCTTCGAGACTTTTGTTTATATTAAAGCGTGGTGTAAGCCACTCAGCTAAATAAAAGACGATAATTTGAGCCAAAATCCCAACTGCTCCCCACGAAATCATATCAAGAAGTGAAATTGAATTAGCTGCTGTCGAATATAAAACAACAGCTAACCCAAGTAATCGTCCTCCAAGCACATAGCTTACCGCCTTATTTCCTTGGGCCATTAACTTAAATTCCTTTACTTTCGTTGTCACTTCCATCAAGAACAGACCTATACATAAAAGGCCGAGTGTTACTACTAAATATAATAAAAAATTAATCATTTTTTCCCCTCCTTTTTATACCTACCGGTAAATAGTACGATTCATTTCCTGTAATCTTTTCTCCCGCACGAATACCGATACTACTCGCTTTTCCAGCAATTAAAAACGAACCAAACACATATGACAGTTTCTCGATCCCTTTTTCTGTTTCCAAGGATACGACTGGCAGTTCGATATACTTTTGAAATATCGGCAGTGACGCTTTATATGTTTGGTGTGCATTTTGAAGCATAATATTTTCGTCTTTATCGCGAATCGTAATTGTATCTCCTTCTCTCCCAAATGAAGGTTTTTGAACGAAAGAACCTTTTCCTAAAAATAAATCTGGTTCTAAATATGTAGGTAACATATATTCTTTAATCCACTGTTGTTCCTCATTTGTATAAAAGGCCTCTTCTTCTGCTAACCCCCAAATAAGACACTGAATTGATTTTGGCTGAAGTAAAAATGCTGACAAAGGATTTATTATAAAAAGCTTTCCGGCTTTTACAAGTTGTAACAATTCCACACCTACCAAATCTCCTGTTTCAGGATCTTGATCCTCAATTAAATCTTCTATCGGATATGTTTGGCGATATAAAACATCAATCTTCGCCCCATCTTTATCGACTAGAGCATCCTTTGTAATTCTAAGTTCTGACATTGGCACTACTTTATTTTCAACATGGCATAGCTGACTTAAATACATAGTGGTATTCCAATCCTCGATATGTTCATGATGTGCTGTAAAAACAACATTTGGATTATCTAATCCCTTTGTCGCTTCCATTACTGCTTTCGTTACACCAGAAGATAGCAATCGTTCTTGATCCGAGTTTGGATCATCATAGCCTAGATTTCCACATACTTTCCCATTCATTTGAAAGCATTCCATAATAAAAGTTGGTGTATCACTATTAAACTCAAGCATTTTGATTTGGTTATCCTCTGTTACGGCAAAATCAAATCGCGAAATTACAGATTCAGGATAAAGCCCTTTCATTCTAATGAATGATAAGCTCGCAGGAGGAAAACCAAGCTCAAGAAGCTGTTCGTCACTTAAATTTCGCAAAAGTCTAGCAGTCTTAAAAAATATTTTACCCATTCGTTCAGTCGCTAAGTGTACTTGTTCCAAAGTCTGATTTGTTATAGAAAAAACATGAAACAAACTATACTCACATTCATATAAATCCGACCAAAAATTCGGATATTTTAAATAAAATTCTTTTCTATCCCTTATGTATTGCGACATATTTTAGCCCCCAAATCCTCCCTTTGAACCGCTTCCAATTCCACCTTTAAATTCAGCAGACGATTGATACGATTTAAACGCCGATGAATTTTTAAAAGTGGATTTATTTTGATAGTATCGTCCACCATAGAAGTAATGCCCACGATAACCTGAACTACTATCATCACACTGCCATACCCCAAGTTCATCATCCCAATCCCAATCAGAACAACTATTATCATTCGGTTTTGGGGGAAGATCTTGTGCGCAACCAAATAAAGTGCCAGTCATTAAAGACGTTACGACACCACCTACTAGCCATTTCGTTTTTGTCACCTTCGCACTCCCCTTTTTAAATTCTATTCCTATTATATAGGATGGCATGATAAAGTAGAAGAAAAAGGAAGAAGAGGGATTAAATGCGCTTAGAATATCGACTTAATGATGAAACGAAAGGGTATCCTGCTTTATGGAACTACGCCAATATTTCTAATTCTGAAATTATCGCACGCATGACTTGTGAATATTTTATTAAAGAGAAAAATACTTATGTTGTTACTGCAACTTCGGTTGATCCAGACGGAACAGCAGTTATTTATATTCAAAAAGAAGTTTTCACAAATGACCCTTCAGACCCTACATACTCCTACATCGGTTTTGAAATTAGAGAACTAAGTGAAACGAGTTCAAACATAGTAGATAGTCAAGATGTATGGAACTATGAAGAAATTTTACCATCTCTTCATTCAGATATTATATATATTCAGCGAGACGGCATGTCTATGGAGTTCTCCTTAGATTCAAGAGAGATTGATGAAGACAGAAAGTGCTACATTTATTACGGAAACTTCACAGGTGAATCAAGATAATATTGATATATCTATGCAACAAAAAAACCTTACGTATAAAACGTAAGGTTTTTATATAGCCCCACATATGCCGTTCTCTCTAGATGTCCATAAACCTGCTCTCACAGGTGGATGCTCTCACAAATGTTTGTAACTTCCTTCTTAAAAAGATGGCATGTTAGCTACATTTAAATATTGAACTTCCATATTAAACTTATTGGTTTAAGACATGCATAAGCTACGTACACCGTAGGAATTTTATATAAGGTTAGTTGAAATAAGACCCCCGCACGTGCCGCTCCTCGTAAATGTCCAAAAACCCGCTACTCGCAGGTGGATGCCCTCACAGTTACCGTACATCTTCCTCCACAAGGAAGGCTTGATGATGGTCGCTAAATATTGAGCTTCCGTATAACTAACATCGGTTTTAGACATAAATAAGTTACGTACACCGCAGGATGTATTATTTACTTGTCGTTATATTATCACATTGTTTCCAATGTGTAAAATACAAAGTTTTTCGAGCAATCTCTTGCTTGTGACCTTATTTTAATACAAATTATTTTTGCATGCAAGTGATTAATCTTCTTCTTTTGCAATTTGATTTTCTGTATAAGAAATCCAATCACTCCAGCTACCTGCATACAATTTAACATTTTGGAATCCAGCTAATTTTAATGCAACGATATTTGGGCACGCTGTAACACCAGAACCACAATATACAATGGTTTCCTTATCTTTCGAAAGATTTTGGAAGCGTTCTTGTTGCCCAGCTCCATTCTTAAATTGTCCTGATTGCAACATTCCATCCTTCCAAAAATGGTTTACCGCTGTCGGAATATGACCTGCTTTATGATCGACAAGTTCCTCGACACCAGCATAACGCTTTGGCTCTCTAGAATCAATTAATGTAACATCCGCACCTGCACGGATATTCTCTCTGACCGTTTCCATCGTTACAAGCATATGATCTTGTATGTTTGTTTTGAATGTTTTTCGTATAACAACAGGAATTTCCGTTGTTGTCGGTAGTCCATTCTCTTTCCAAGCCGGGAAACCACCATCTAATATATATACTTTCTCATGTCCTACATAGTTACATAACCACCATAAACGAGCAGCATTTGCACCGGCTTGACTGTCATACGCAATTACTTTCGTATGTTCATCAATACCAGCCTCCGAAAGCTTGTCTGCAAACTCCTCAATATTTGGTAAAGGATGGCGGCCACCATGTTCTGCTATAGGACTTGATAAATCTAAATTCAAATCAAAATATAACGCATGAGGAATATGTCCTTCTTCATACTTTTCTCTACCCCAATTAGGATTCGCTAAATCAAAACGACAATCGATTATACGGACATTCTCATCTTCTATATGCTCACGTAACCATTCGACTGTAACTATCATCTTTAAAGACCTTCTTTCTCTTTCAAACGACTTACATACTCCATAACCATTTCTTCTGTAACATATTTACGCTGC
Organism: Bacillus sp. TE8-1; assembly: GCF_008368855.1. Lineage (NCBI taxonomy): Bacteria > Bacillati > Bacillota > Bacilli > Caryophanales > Bacillaceae > Bacillus > Bacillus sp. TE8-1. The sequence continues at coordinate 6,873 of NZ_QPET01000011.1, forward strand.
AAGGTAACACCATTTTTTGCAAGATCATTAATTTGCTTCGTTACAACATTAATGACATCAACCGAAAATTCTTTCCCATTTGACGCAAGAGATACGGCAGCTTCAATAGCTGCTTCACGCTGTGCATCTAATTGTAAACATGCTTTTACACTTTCATTTTGTTTACGAGAATGTGCTGTAATTGCTTTATGTACTTCCATCTTCTCTTCCCCCTAAATAGTTATACGTTTTTATTCAATTCCATTGCAAGCCGGATCATATCACGACATACAATCCCATTTTCAATAATCTCTTCTTCATAATGCTTCGAAAAGTAATCAAAATCAATAGAAAAAATACGAAATCCACATTTTTGATATAAAGCAAATTGTGAAACACTAGAATTGCCTGTACCAACTTCAAGTTTTGACATACCATATCCTTTAGCAGTTTCTACAGCATGCCTTAATAGCTTCTTCCCAATCCCTTTTCCTTGTAAATGCTCTGCAACCGCAATATTCATGATTTCCATCGTCTTTGGCCTTGTTTCCAAAAGAACATATACACCGATAACACTCCCCCCCTGCTTAGCTACGTATGTTAATCCTCTTTGTACATATGTAGCTATTTGCCGTTCACTTGGATCAGCAAGTAGCAATAAAGACTTCGGTATAGCCTCTTTTGGAATACGTTCTATTACAACAGACATAAAAAATTCCCCCTTCTCTATTGTTCTAAACCCTCCTTGTCTACCATAAGTAATAGAAAGGAGGGATTCACCATGGACAACAATGAGAAAAAATGCAACGTCATCTCTATTGATGGAAAGAAGAAGAAAAGCGACACGTATTCCTATCCAAAATTAGTAGTTGAAAACAAAACATATGAATTTTCTTCATTCGTCTTATGCGGTGAAACACCAGATGGCAGACGACTCGTTCTTACTCATATGATTTCTACCGATGAATTTGCTGGATTTGTAAAATCTTTAGATACTGTACTGCAAAAGAAAATTGAACGAATCTTTTTCTCATAACGACTATATAACATAAATTTCTTTTTCAATCTCTACTAACTGCTTTTGCAATTGTTCTTTACTTTGTTCATATAGAGATACATCGATCGTTTCAGCCAATGCAAACAATATACTTTCATAATAGTTCATCACATCTTGCTGCATCACTTTTTGGAATAAGTTCCACTTCATATCCCACTCTTGCTTATAATGATGAACAAATAAATCTTTTTCATCAGCTACATAGTTTGATACGAACGGTTCTAATACAGATTTAGCGTCTTCTTGCATAAAAGCTTTGTCATTCTTTTCAAAAAAGCTTTTCTCATTTTTAAAATGTGCCAGTGCTTTTTTGAAATCTTTTATTTCAACTGAAGGGAACGGTTCTTTATGTGTAATATCTTTATATTCATACTCCACTATTCCATTCATAGAAATTGATTCATTTTCTACTTTACAGTTCACTACAATTTCGTCCTTTGCACGCTTCATCGCTTCGTCTATCCATTTTTCAAGGCGTAATGATGTCGCACGCATTTCTTGCAATAAATCATGCTGAATAAATGCTACTAATTCCATAACACACTGTTGCAATTGTGTTTTCACATTTCCATCCGTTCGAAGTGACGCCGGATTAATAAATTCAGTAAACACATCGTTATAGCGTAGGAATAGACGCTGTTGCACGTAATAAAGCAACTCTTTCACTTCATTTTGCATCGCCTGTTCTTCAGCAAGTACACTATATGATGAAATGATATGAAGTAGTTGATCACGCTCTGCTTCATATTTTTTCGTTTGCTTCTCTTTCTCTTCATTCCCCTGTTTTGCACCCTTTATCATGTTTACTAAAAGCTGATCTGCCCCTTGCAAAGCACCATATAGAGCATGCACAGAAACAAGCATTAAATCTCTCATCATAAAGGACGTAAATGATTCCTCAAACTTCGTAACCCCAGAGTTTTGTAAAATACCATACTTCTCTTTTTCAACATTCTTTCCTTGTTTCTCTTCAAGCGCACATAAACTTGAAATTGCAAATAAACGCGGATTTCTAATACCGTATTGCAGCAGCTGATCTGCGATATAACCTTTTACCATTTCAAGTTCTTCTTCAGACTCTGCTAAATCCGCCGCATTAATTAAGAAGAACATTTTATCAAGGGCAAAAGTATCTTTTACACGACCAAGCTGAATTAAAAATTCACGGTCAGCACGAGAGAATACATGGTTATAATATGTTACAAATAAAATAGCATCTGCGTTTTTAATATACTGGAATGCAACATCCGTATGGCGAGCATTAATAGAATCCGCTCCAGGTGTGTCTACAAGCGCTACTCCCTGCCTTGTTAAAGCACAATCATAATAAAGTTCCATATACTCAACGAAGCATGATTTCTCTTCATTCGCTACATAATCAGAGAACTCTTCTAATGTAACTTGTACTTGTTCTCCTAAATAAGTAGAAACTGCATCATACCCTTTTTGTACCGCTCGTAAAAAGCTAAATGTTGTTTTTTGCTTCCCAGTTGGTGAAGGATATTTCATAACTTTATCGATTTGCGCTAACGCTTCATCTAACGTAGCAATCTCATAATGAAACAGCTTATAAACAGCTTTCATATCTTCTAATAACGCTTGCTTTGATTTAAACTGAACAATTACTGTTCCGTGTGGTTTTTCCTCTGTAACCGGCAAAATTTGATTAATCGTTGCCGTCGTCGGGTTTGGTGATACAGGAAGTACTTTCTCACCGAGTAAGGCATTGGCAAATGATGATTTTCCAGCACTAAATGCCCCGAATAACGCTACTGTAAATTGTTTTGTTTCCACACGTCTTCTTTTCTCTATTACCTCTTGCTGTACATGTTTCAGCGCAGGCAATGGCTCTAATATCGTTTCAGCTTTTTTCACTTTCTCTAATATCCGCTGAATATTTAAAGCCACCGTTCCTTTCAGCTCTTCTTCATGAACCGCTACGTTATTGTTTACGATTTCCTGCTCTTGTAGTGTAAATTTCTCACTAACAATTTGTGCCTCCCTTTGCAATATCTCATCTATTTGCAACCCTTCAGGCGTAGCAACATGATCGTGCCAAACATTTCGTAAATAGTCTTCATATGCCTCCAAATTGTTACTGTATTGTAATTGTGTTTCTTTCGCCGTTTGCAACATCGTATATGTTTCAATCTCTTCTTCAATACGAGCAACTGCTTCTCTCACCTTTTGCTTTAAAACGACCGCACTTTTATCAAAAATTTGCTGCGCTTTTATAAAATAACGTTTCTTCAGTTCATTCGCTACATCCGCTGTATAAAGAAGTAAGTAATCACCTGTGAAACCTGCGCCTTGTTTAATTACTTCAGCCAACATTTCTGGTCCGAAAGCAATTTCTAACCCATATATGTCTTTCCCAATTTCCTCCGTGAACAATCCTTCTTCTTTTAAGAAGGCTACAATAAATTCCTTCACATGAAAATCAAGCTGCGTTTCAACAGTCTTTTGAAGGGCAGAATAAAACGCCTCTACACGTCTTTGTTTTTCTTGCTCCGTCTTTCCTTTCGCAAATAGCAAACCGACCTTAAATTTTGTTAATTTCGTTTCTAAATATGCATTTGCCAATTCTCTCATTTCAAACGGCATTAAATATGCGTTATCTAATATAGCTTGTAAACCTTTTATAAATTCATTTCTCACATAAGATTCTTTACTTGCCTCACGATTTTTCGCTTCCGTTAACTCTTCCTTCTTTTCAACTACCTCTGAAATAGAAAGTGGTGATGCTAACTCTTCCTCATATTTCAAGAGAGCTTTTTCATTTTCAGAAACAATAAACGAGAAATGTTCCCCCATTAAATATTCTGTTTCTCGCTCCATTCCAGTCCTTACATACTGCTCTTTTTCTTTCATAATAGAAGTAATTAACGCTTCTAAGCTTCTAATTTCATTATGTGGATGGTTCATCATTCGTAATGACGTATAATAAACACCATCTACTTCAATATCCCAGTTAGAGAATGATTGTTTTACACTATCTTTATAATTCTCAAACGATAATTCATTTTCTTTATGTTTATCTATTTGATTTACAACGAGATAAACCGTTTTATTACGTTGTTTCAATTCTTTAACAAATTGTAAATTCACTTCCGATTGGACGTGATTATAATCCATCATATAAAAAATGACATCTGCCAGATGAAGTGTCGACTCTGTCGCTAATTGATGGGCATCATCTGTTGAATCGATCCCTGGTGTATCAACTAACATAACCCCTTCAGGAATCGGCGCGTCGTTTCGATAAATATGAACACCAATTACTTCATCGCCGTCTTTACAAATTTGTTTTAATTCTTCTGCTGAATATGCACCGTCATATTCGTACTGCTCTCCAGATTTAACCGTTACAACAACACGATCCATTCCTTTTTCAATTTTGACAACGTTAGCGCTTGTCGGAATTGGACTTGTCGGTAACAACTGCGCTTTATATAGATGATTCATCATCGTTGATTTCCCTGCAGAGAAGTGACCGCAGAACGCTATCATAAGCTGTTCTTGTTTATATTTTTGAATTACCTCAAACAACTTTAAACTATTCTCTGCATCGCCGTGTTTTTGCCACTCTTCATAAAAACAAACAAGTTTTTTCATACCGTTTGTCTGTACTATGTTTGTCATCCCCTTGTTCCCCTTTATCCAAGATGTATATACTTTTCCCCGCTATTTGCGAGCTCATAACCAGTGAGAGTTACACCTACCCATTGATTACAGTTTCACTTTACTATCATACTAAATTTTCAGCATATTCTCATTAAAAATAAAAAATCCCTTTCATTCTTTTTACAAATGAAAGGGATTTTATGTCATATCACTCATTTTGCTGTTCCTACTCCATTTAAAACATACTTCGCAATAACTGCATATACAGCGACTGTACCTGCTACTAATGCATATACCATACTTACGCACCAACCTTTTTTTGATAATGATTATCACTTTTGAATACAGTTTATCATTAAAGAGAATCATTATCAACACTTTTCATAAAGAAAGCTCCTTATAAGAAGGAGCTTTACTGCCTGTTTTGAAAAAGGTTAAAACTTGTTGTGCACTCTTATTATATCTCATCCTACATAACTTAACAGTTTAAAAAAATGGAAATATCCCCTATCTCCTCCACCTTACATTTCGTATAATAAAAGGGGATTACTTAACAAGGAGGAAAAAAATGACACAAAATCTCACACAAGACGAGAGGATACACTCCATTGATATTATTAGAGGAATAGCTGTACTAGGTATTTTTCTTGTGAATTGGCCTGTTATCGCCGGGGTTGACTCACGTGATCTTTCAGGAATTTACGAAGGGATAGACAGCTACATTCGCCTATTTTACGATATGTTTATTCAAACGAAATTTTATACAATTTTTTCGTTTTTATTCGGATTAGGTTTTTATATTTTTATGAGTCGTGCTGAAGCGAAAACAGATCATCCAAAAATTTTATTTGTTCGCCGCTTACTTATTTTATTATTATTCGGTTTCTTACATTACGTTCTTTTATGGGACGGAGACATTTTACATACTTATGCGATTGCTGGATTTTTCTTATTTTTATTTTATAAGAGAGAACCTCGTACTATTTTAATATGGGCTATCGTTTTATTGAGTATTTTTCAATTCATTATGCTAATGGCTGGTATTACGGTTGCATTGGTACCAAAGGAAGAGCTAGGTTTTTCCTTACCTATCATGCCATTAGAAGACTGGCTGTCACAAATACAAAATCGTTTCCATGCATTTTACGCTGATGGAATTGGATTAAATTTACTTATGCTCCCAGAAACAGTTGGGCTGTTTTTACTTGGTTTATACGCCGGCAAAAAGGATATTTTCCGCCGCGCGAAAGAGTTAGATCCAAAGCTTAAAAAATGGCAAATTATTATGTTCCTTTTTACATTACCAATGTGGTTCTTCATGGTTCGTTACTTCTTATCAAAACCATTTTATGAACCAATTTATATGCAGGTCTTTACAATGTTTAGCGGAAAAACGTTATTCATATTCTACATTTTCACACTAATGCGTTTATTACAAAAAGAAAAATGGCAAACGTTATTACGTCCATTCCAATACGTTGGACGAATGGCATTAACAAATTACATCTCGCATACAATTGTTACATTACTTGTATTCGGGCTATTGTTTAAAAATGATTATCTGGCTCCACTATGGGTTGGACCACTATTCTGCATTAGTTTCTACACGTTACAAATCTTTATTAGCCGCTGGTGGCTTTCACATTACCAATACGGACCACTTGAGTACATTTGGCGTCTTGGTACTTATGGGAAAATGATGCCACTTAAAAAGAAAAGCAAGGTCTCATAACGAGACCTTGCTTTTTTACGCTTCTCTTACTGCACTTTGCATAGATACTGGCTCTTCTTCTACTTTCACTTTGCGCTGCGGCACCATATTAAATACGATATTTAAAAGTACTGCTGACGCACTTCCAAGTACAATTCCGTTATCTGTTAAAATACGAATGCTTTCTGGGAGTTGTGAAAATAATGTAGGAACGACTGTTACGCCAAGCCCAATTCCGACAGAACATGCAACGATTAATAAGTTTTCTTGTCTTCCGAAGTCAACGCTACTTAACATTTTAATACCATATGCCATAACCATACCGAACATCGCTAACATCGCACCGCCCAGTACTGATTTTGGAATAATTGTTGTAATAGCTGCGATTTTTGGAATGAAACCAAGTGCGATTAACATACCACCGCAAGTATAAATAATAACGCGATTTCTTACTCCAGTTAATTGAACAAGTCCTACGTTTTGAGAGTATGTTGTATATGGGAACGCGTTGAAAATGCCACCTAACACCATCGCTAATCCTTCTGCGCGATAGCCTTTTGTTAATTCTTTTTCACCGATTTTTTTATTGCAAATATCAGATAATGCAAAGTATACACCCGTTGCTTCTACAATCCCTACACAAGCAACGAGAATCATCGTAATAATTGGTGTTAATTCAAATGTTGGTGTACCAAAGTAAAATGGTTGAATACCGTGGAACCAATCCGCCTCTCCAACCGCTTGCAAACTTACTTTCCCCATAAACGCTGCAACGATAGTACCGAACAATAGACCTAGTAAAATAGAGATTGAACGAATAAATCCATCAAAGAAACGATACATAATGATGATAAATAATAACACACCAAATGCTAATGCTAAATTTTCAAGACTACCGAAATCCTTACTTCCTACTCCTCCAGCCATATCATTAATTGCTGCTGGAACAAGTGTAACTCCAATTACAGTAACAACAGATCCTGTTACAACAGGTGGAAACAGTTTTACAAGTTTTCCAAATAATTTCGCAAAAATAACCACGAATAACCCAGCAGCAATAATTGCTCCATAAATTGAAGACACACCGTATTGTTTTCCAATCGCAATCATCGGTCCAACGGCTGTAAATGTACAACCAAGTACAACGGGAAGTCCTATACCGAAAAAGCGATTTGATAATGCTTGTAAAATTGTCGCAACGCCGCACATTAATAAATCAATTGAGACTAAATATGTTAACTCTTTTTGATTTAAACCAAGTCCACCGCCCACAATAAGCGGAACGATAATTGCTCCAGCATACATTGCAAGCATATGCTGCATACCAAGCGATGCAATTTTAAATGGATGCTGCTTCATCGTTTATTTCACCTCCGCAGTTTCTTGCTGTACAAATGTAACTGTGTCGTTATCAAGTGATGCAATTTCTGCTAGTGATTCAACACGAACGCCTTGTTCACGAAGCTTCTTTCCTCCATCTTGAAATGCTTTTTCAATAACAATTCCAATTCCTGCAATACTCGCTCCAGCTTGCTCTACTAAACTCATTAAACCTAAAGCAGCCTGACCGTTTGCTAAAAAGTCATCGATGATTAATACACGATCATTTTCATCGATATGATTTCGAGATAATGAAATTTCATTTGTTTCTTGTTTTGTAAATGAATATACGTTTGCAACGTACATATTATCTTGTAACGTTAACGATTTACGTTTTCGTGCAAAAATTACTTTTACACCAAGCTCTAATGCAGCCATAACTGCTGGTGCAATGCCTGAAGATTCAATCGTCACGATTTTTGTAATGTTCTCTTCTTTAAAACGTTTAGCAAATTCTTTTCCGATTTCTTGCATAAGTACTGGATCAATTTGATGATTTAAAAAAGCATCTACCTTTAATACGTCACCAGATAAAACCTTTCCTTCGTTCAAAATCTTTTCTTGTAATACTTTCATGTTTGTTCCCCCTCTTATGCAATAAAAAAACTCCAAAAGCCGCCACCACTCGTTACAAGTGAGAGACGCGCTTTTGGAGTTTCGCAAAAAAAGAATGCTAAACAAGCAATTATATTCGTCCTCACTCATAGTCAAAGTATTTACGGTACTTCGGTAGAAACTTGCAGGCCATATCCCCGCGATTATATGAGTGTAGCTAACTATTTATTTTATAGAAGGATTATAACGTACTTTTTATGCTTTGAAAAGCATTTATCGAAAAAACACGTACAAATTTTTAAAAACTACTATTTTTGTTCGAGTTTTGCAAACTCTTTCATTTCCAATTACAACTTCGTTAAAATGATTGGCCCATCTTTTGTAATCGCAATTGTATGCTCATATTGAGCTGATAATTTCCTGTCCATCGTTCGTGCAGTCCACCCATTTAAATCTACTTTAGAATATCGCATACCTATATTTACAATCGGTTCAATTGTAATTACCATTCCTTCTTGTAACTGAGGTCCTTGTCCTTGTTTCCCAAAATGAAAAATTGCTGGTTCTTCATGAATCTCTTTACCGATTCCATGTCCCGTAAAGTCTCTTGCAACAGAAAAACCTTCATTTGTTACATAACTTTCAATTGCATAGCCAATATCTCCTACATGGTTATCGATTATCGCCTGGTCAATTCCTTTATACAAAGCATTCTCAGCTACTAACAACAACTTTTCTGCTTCATCAGAAACTTTTCCAACTCTATACGTCCAAGCAGAATCTGAAAGACCCCCATTTAAGTTTACTACCGTGTCAATTGTTACAATATCACCCTCAGTTAAAGGAACATCGGCCGGAAACGCATGACACATTTCATCGTTTACAGATGCACATATCGCATATGGATATCCGTTGTACCCTTTCTGCTCAGACGTTGCACCATGCTGTTCTAAATATGCTTCAACAAACGTATTAATTTCTTTTGTAGTAATACCTGGTTTCATCATCTTCGCAATTTCTCTATGACATGAAGCAAGTAATTTTCCAGATTCATGCATTAACTCTATTTCATTTTTCGTTTTAATTATACTCATGCTGTCTCTCCTTACTAAACTTGCTATTTACTATTAAACTTCAATCATACACATCCTCTTCCCAAATTTCAAAACTTCCAATTACAAAAAGTATGATTTATTTCTGCATAAAAAAACAGAAGGAGATTCTTCTGTTTTTTAATCATTTTTACATATATAATTCATTTTCAAAAACTCAAAACAACTACCATTTGTTTTCTGTATAAACGTTCCAACTACTTCAAACCCTGCCCTTTTATACACTTTAATCGCTCTCTCATTAAATATAGCTACTGATAGTGTTATATACTTGCATCCATATTTTTCTTTACTAAAAGCTAGTATAGCGTTTAAGAACTGTAAACCAAATCCGTTCCCAGTTATATTAGGTCTCATTCCAAGACCAATATCAACCGTTCCGTCATTTATTTTACAAACAGTAAAATAACCAATGAGAGTGCCATTTTCCTTCACAGAAAATGTATGATTCCCTCTACTTTCATCATGTAAAAATTCAGCTAAATCTTCTTCATCTGCCTCTATATCGTAAAAGGAATATTTCCCTTCATAATGCCAGTTGTATGCAATTTCTTCTGCTTCTTCTTGCGTCATTACTTTATATGTATAGTCCATTCTCCCATCCCCCTTTAAAAAAGAGCTGCAATTAAGCAGCTCTTTTTTTACAACTCATAAATCTCTTTATATTTCGCTTCTAAATAATCAGCTAAGTAGTTTGCATTTAAGCCTTCACCTGTTACATCTTCTAAAATTTCAAGTGGCTTTTTCGTTTTACCGTATTGGTGAATGTTTTCTGTTAACCATTCACGAATTGGTGTTACGTTTCCTTCTTCTAATAATGCATCAAAGTTCGGAATGTCTTTTAACATTCTTTGCTTAAATTGCGCTGCATACATATAACCAAGTGCATAAGATGGGAAGTATCCAAATGAGCCACCAGCCCAGTGAACATCTTGCAATACACCTTGCGCATCATTTTCCGGACGAATTCCTAAATATGCTTCCATCTTATCATTCCAAGCTGCTGGTAAGTCCTTCACTTGTAATGTACCATCAAATAATTCTTTCTCTAATTCATAACGCACCATAACATGAAGCGGGTATGTAAGCTCATCTGCTTCTATACGAATGAATGACGGCTTCGATTCGTTAATTGCATCATAAAATTCATCGACTGACATATCATCAAATTGACCATCGCTATACTCTTTTAATAAATCATAATTTTTCTTCCAGAATGATTTATTACGGCCGATAAAGTTCTCAAAGAATAATGATTGTGATTCGTGAATACCCATAGATGTACCACTGCAAAGTGGTGTACCTTCAAATTGTTCTGCAATGTTTTGTTCATATACTGCATGACCACATTCATGAATTGTTCCAAATACAGCCATACGGAAATCTTTTTCATCATAGCGTGTCGTAATACGAACATCCCCTCTATTTAATGTAATTTCGAAAGGATGTACTGTTTCATCAAGACGACCTGCTTCAAAGTCATAATTCAATTGCTTTAATAGTTCTAATGTAAAGTTCTTTTGTTTTTCTTTTGAAAACTGTTCCGATAAAGCACTTGTTTTTAATCCTTTTTTAGACTCAGAGATTTCTTTTACAAGCGGCACGATACGCTCACGAAGTTGACCAAATACGTGATCTAAAACTTCTACTGTAATACCTGGCTCATACATGTCTAATAATGTATTGTATTTATATGTTTCATAACCCCAATATGTAATAAATTTCTTTTTAAATTCAACAATTTTTTCTAAGTACGGGCGGAACATTTCGAAATCAGATTTTTCGCGAGCTTCTTCCCACACACTCTCTGCTTTCGCTTCTAATTTCACATAAGCCTCATATTCAGCTTGTGGAATTTTTTTATTTCTATCATATTCTTTCCGACACTCTTCAACCATTTTCTTTGTCGTTTCAGAAAGTTTATCTTCACGTATTAAAGCTTCAAGTTCTGTTAAATAGTTTCCCATCTCATCTGAAGTCGACATAGCAAACACTTCTGACGAAAGCATACCAATTACTTCTGAACGCTGATCTACACCTTTTTTTGGTGCACCTGTTCTTAAATCCCAAAACATTAAACTTAATGCTTCTCCGTAATTCTGTATCTTCTTCACGTATGTTAAAAATTGTTTTTCTACCTCATATGTAGCAACTGTCATCGTATAAAAGCCTCCTTTTTCTACCTCAAACTTAATTCGACACGGAAACATAAATTCCTTTTATAATAGAAAAAAAGCTTGGCAAGCGCCAAGCTTTCTCCTTATAATTCTTTACCTTCTACTGGCAGTACATTTTTCACAGCTGCAACTACTTTCTCATCTTCTGAATCAGATAAGAAGATTGATATAGCACCTTTATCTTCACTTGTACGAATTAAACGCCCAATTCCTTGACGAAGTCGTAAAATCATATATGGTACATCTACATCCCAGAATGGATCATTTACGTGCTTACGTTTCGCTTCAAACACAGGATCGTTTGGAGGGAATGGTAATGACCAAATAATAACGTGTGATAATGATGAACCAGGAATATCTAAACCTTCCCATAAATGAACCGCACAAAGTACAGTCTCTTCTTCATTTTGGAAACGAGAAACGAGCTGGCTAATTTCCTGATCTCCTTCATATAAGAACGGAACCGACATTTGCTCCTTACTTACATACTCTTTGAACGCTGCAAGCTCTTGCGTTGTACGGAATAATACAAGCGTACGTCCATTTGTTTTTTGTATATTTTCAAGTGTATATTGACACTTTCTTTCCCATTCATTTTCTTTCGTATGCGATAGTAAGTTTACTGCCATTTGCTCTTCGTAATCAAACGGTGAAGCAACTGAGAATGATAAGTAATCTTTTACCCCTAGGCTATTAGCTGTAAACGCGAATGAATCATTGTTCGATAATGTCGCAGAAGAGAAAATATACGGTATTTTCTTCGAGAACACTTTCTCTTGTAATACTTCTTCAACTGCACGCGGCATAATCACTAATGTGAAGGCACCATCACCTTCTTCACCCCAAGTAATTACATTTTTCTCGTGCATGAACAGACGAAGTGAATGTTCTAATACATCTAAATGCTCATCAACAATATTTAAATCATACGTGTTTACTGTATGCATTTCACTTTCGAATACTAATGCATCTCCAACTTCACCGATTTTTGCATAAAGTCGTTTCGCTTCAGCTGTTACTTTTTCTGTCACAGTAATTTCTAAACGATCAGAACCGGCAATTTCTTTTTTGTTTTCTTGTAACACATCAAAGAATCGCTCTGTTTGCCAAATTGTTTCTTCTACTAAATGTGCAAACTCCTCACGAATATCGTTTTGTAGCAATCTCGTTAAAAGTTGCTCCATCATTGTTTGCTTTAAACGGTATGTTAAAGCTTTTTGAGCTGCATATTCTACAAGATGTCCTTCATCGAATACAACGCAGCTACTTTCTGGTAATAACGGAATTTGCCCTTCACGCTTACGAGCATCGTACGTCCAAATATGATCCATATAGAAATCTTGAGAACAAATAATTAAATCTGCTGCTTTACGATAATGTTCACGAGAAAGAGTTTGTCCACAACGATGACGAGAATCACAAGTAAAGCAATCTTGGAAGTAATCCCAATTTACTTTTGACCATTCTTCGTCATTTAAAAGCGGAAATTCTTTTCTGTCACCATAGTGAGTAAAGTTTTGCATCGTACCATGATCGAATACAAACTGTGGTAACTCATAATATACGTCTTCAATTACTTCTGGAGCTCGTCCACTCATAACATCTTCAAGTTTACGTAAGCATAAATAATTATCCATTGATTTTGCAAGCCTTACATCAACAGATAGCCCTAATGCTTCAGATAACTTAGCGATGTCCCCTTCTTCTTTCACAAGCTGCTCAATTAACGTTTCATCTGCACAAGCAATAATAGCTGGTTTCCCAGTATAACGCGCGTAACAAATTGCATATAGAAGATATACAATTGTTTTCCCTGTTCCTACACCAGCTTCTGCGAACATAACTTTCTTTTCTTGGAAAGCGCGTTCTAACTGAAACGCCATAAAAATTTGTTCATCACGCTCTTCAAAGCCTTTTTCCGGAAGGATGTCGTAAAACACATCTCCAATCCACTCATTCAACTTATCATAAAAATTATCTTGTTTTCCTACTTCAAATGGTAATCTCTTCTCAGTAAACATCCTTAGCCTCCAACCAAAAAGTTTTTCTATAAAAAGATAATAGCAACTGCTACGCATATGTATGCATTTGCTTTCCCCTGTTGCAATACATAGAAATTCACGAAAAAAAATTTTCCTTTCGAAAAAGGAAAATTTTCTTCTATATTAATGACTTTAAATACCGTTTATCAATCGCTGTTTCATGTGAAAGAGCTGACAAATATTCTTCTTGTGCTTTTTGTATTTCATCTACAATCGCACCTTGACTATCCACTTCTTTTCCGAGCTCATCATACGTACGGTGAATAGCTTTTTGAATCATTGATAATTGAAAATTATCCATATGACTTCCTCCTTTACGCATTACATAATAGCCAGTATATGCGCGCTGGAGGAGTTTTATACTATGAATTACGCGGTGGACGTTTTCCGAAGTATTGGTAGTAATCTGCCACCAAAACAAACTCATAAACCTAGTAATTTAAAGGTTTCCTCTAATTTCTTTTTTCCGAATCATTTGTTACTACTTCCATAATAATATGTCTAGAAAAAAAATACAATGGATTTATGTATTAGACACATCGTTTTATCTTAACATAATTAGATAACATCTTCAATAATTTATTATATCCTAATTATGAGATGACTATTTGATTCAAAACTGGACAATCTCATCGCTTCTCATTAATCATCTGTATTAGCAAAAAGAAATCGCATGATACTAAAGAAAAATAAGAAGACAAAAAACCAGCAAAATACCCTGCTGTCACTAGCAAATTTGTATATTTCACATTAACATCTAATACATTCAAATAACCCAAAATAAGTAAATAGAAAGTAGATAAATTCACGCTCAATTCTGTTATATACCTTATCACATACCATCTTTCTCCATTTAACTTATAACAAGTAAGTTTCTCCCAATAAAAATGATATATAAGAAGTAAAAAAACTGATATTATCCCTCCTAATATCACTAAGTAGGCTAAAAAGTTCATTATCATTACAAATACTAACAGGACCTTCTTTAAATATTGATGAGCCATCAATCCCATAAATTGATTATTTAAATCTACAAAAAAATTATAATCAAAACTTTTAATAAAAAACAAAAAGGTCAACAATAAAAAAAGAATTACTTGTATTTTCTGTAATGAAATTTCTTTAAATTCCTTTATACTACGAATTGCTTGTGTTTCAAGTGCCATCTATTTACCTCAATTCTTAAACTTGTATTTTACAAAAATCACAGTATTTATACCCCTATATTTCTTACTAAATTCAACAATAACTTCCGGTTATTCGACATCTATTAATTTAGATATAAAATTCATCAATTATAACTTCTCCTTTTCAAAAAAGAATTCTTTTTTACACTAGCACACTAATCTCACTATTTTATTAACCTGCCAAAATACCAATAAAAACAAAAACTATAACAATAATTATAATTATAATTAAAACCACACCACATCCAACTATATCCATGGTTTGCCCTTTATTAAATTGCTCTTTCCTTCTTTTATACTCTTCTGCATCATATTCCATGTTAATGAATTCACTGTTTCCAGAACGTTTATTTTCTGCTACTTGTTGCAAAAGTTTGGTGTACAATTTAATATCACATTCTATCAAATCTACATATCCATTATGATATCTAATTATTACATGAAATGTAGAATCATTCTTTGCAGACAAAGCCCCTGCTAACGCTCCTGCACCACCTAATGCAATATTCCCAATAACGCCACGAACTACAGCACTTTGCACATTTTTCACACTATCTTCACTAACAATTTCAAGCATTGAAATATTCTGTTTCCATTTTTTTGTATCAATATTTATCAATTCACTTTTTACTTTTTGCCCAATGATTAATTCTTGATTACGCCAATTTAATGTATATCCTTCTTTTAGTATCTGCCCTGTTACCGTCACCCCTGTAAATGGTTCTAAATTCCCCATCCCTACGCCCTCTTTCCTTTAATAAAATTTGCACTTTACTAATAAAAATACCATATTTTTCCATACACATAAACTTCCTATTATGTACTATTTAAAACGATTTTATATTACCCTTAACAAAAAACAGAAAATTCAGTTTTTTGTTGAAAAACAATTAAGTATAATATCTATTATATTCTATTCTTGCTATCATTATTTATAAGAATCTATAAAATCCAAAGGAGGATATCATGAACGTTCAAACAAAGGGGAATGAACAGATTACAAAGTTATTAGATAACTGGTATATAGAAATTCGAAAAAGAAATTTAAATAATGCAAAGCAACTAAAAAAGGAACTCGATAAAAACATTACCAGTGTAAAAGACGATAAAAATGTACTTTTATACCACTCTTTATTGAACTTCCGTTATCAATACTTGATGGACAGTTTAAGTATTGGCAAAGATAGTTTTAAAGAAATAGAATCTTTTGATATACCAACAGATGAACCTTTATTATATTATTACCATTTTTTCAAGGCAATGCACTCAAACATAACTGGTGATTATAATTTGGCAAAAGAACATTATGAAAAAGCCGAAATTAAATTAAAACAAATCCCAGATCAACTTGAACAAGCAGAATTTTATTTTAAACTTTCTACCTTCAGTTGCCATAACCAACAATATGTTTTAGCACTTAAACAGGTTTCTAAGGCAAAAGAAATTTTTTCTAAATACAATGGTTATGAATTAAACATTGGTTACTGTAATAATCTTTATGGATTAGCATGTATACATTTGAAAGAATATGAATTAGCAGAAGAATGTCTTATCTCTGCATTGGATATATTCCAAAAACAAAACGAAGAACAAGCAACCTTATACGTTCGACATAACTTAGGTTTTATGTATGCAAATCAAAACCTTTCAGAATTAGCAATTCGCTATTTATCCGAAGTAACTGAAAAAATGCCAGCAAACTATAGAGCGATTTTAATTGAAGCATGTGAACATGCAAAAATTAATAATAAAGAAAAAGCATTAGAACTTTTAAAAACAGGTTTAGAAATCAGTTTAAAATTAAAAAATGAGGAATACCAACATCGCTTTAATATCTTACTAACGATAAACAATGAGGTTTCTGGAGAACAATTAGAATCAATAATACTAGCAGGAATGCTCTATTTTGAAAAAGAAAACCTATACGAGTACATTAATGAATATAATGAAAAATTAGCAGTGAAATTTTATCATGAAGGCAATCATTTAAAGGCAAGTAAATACTTCTATCTAAGTTCAAATGCAAGAGAAAAAATTCATGATAAGGGGGCGTTAAAATGAAAAAAGTAATAATTAGTTTAACGGGAATTATGACTGCACTAACATTAACATTTGGTGTACTGGATTCTAAAGATACACATGAAACAATTTATACTGTAAAACAAATGTCGGATGGTCATACTGGTGGTTAATAGGTTGAATTAAAAGGGTGGTTGTAAAATAGATAACCACCCTTTTTTATTTTCATACTTCTTTAAAATCTTTAATTAAATAATTTATTTTGCTTAAAATATCTTTTAAAGTTCATTTAAAACATTTTTATTATGTAAAAGAAGGGCAAAGCCCCACCGAACGAAGTGAGGTACTGAGCCGAAGGCGAATCAAAGAGCGTTAGCGACCTTCCTTTTATACTATCTATTCTTTTTACTATCTATTTTCTATACCTATCACTTTTTGTCCATTTTTGAGACACTTTTTGATATAAGTTTATCAGAAAATGTCACCTTATTTCTCATTTTCGGACAAAAAGTGATATCCCATCGCATTTTAAACAAGTAATTTAATATTCCAAAATGTCCAAGAGGGTATCCTTAATTGCAATTTGGTACTTTTGAGACATGATAAATCTCATTGTTATCAAGGGGTTTGAGGATTCTCTAATTTGCCAACTTTATATATTAAAACGAATTACGAAAACGAAAATCAAAAAGATTCACGACTCAAAAAAACGCCCTCCTAAATTTTGAAGTGAACCCGAATAGTGGTACATGAAAAAGGATGGATATTCCAATCGGACCATTATGGAGCAGTTTGGAATTAAAAATGTTTCCCAAATTAAGACGTGGATGAAGTGGTATCGTACCGGTCAAACGTACCGTTTTCAACAACCTGTAGGAAAACAATATTCTTATGGAAAAGGGCCAAAAGAGTTAAATGAATTGGAACAGCTACGGTTAGAAAATAAACAGTTAAAAACAAAATTACTGATATGGGGAAAGTATCTGGAAATCGAAAGGAATTAAACCCGGAAACTGTAGTTACTTTATGGACCGATTTCAAAACAAAACTAACGGTAAAAGAATTATGTAATGTATTAGAATTACCCTGGTCTACATTTTATCGTTGGTTACAACGAACAGTGGACCTAAGAGATGAGATAGAAGAGAAAATAAAGGATGTTTGTCTTCGGCATAAATTACGATATGGGTACCGAAGAGTGACCGCAACTCTTCGGAAAATGGGGCTGTGTGTATGGAATAGTAGCAACGGTTCTTTTCTTCCCATAAGTCATAATTGTCCTATTCCTCATGTCAATATCAGGCCACTTTAAATTAACTAATTCTTCTCTCCTAAGCCCTGTAGAAATCAATAGGACTATTACCATTTGATTTCTCATTAAAGCATAATTTGTCCCTTTATAATGCCCTCTATCAAAGTGTTCAAGAATACTCTTTACTTACTCATCTGTTAAAACATCTGTTATGGTATCTTCTTTACTAAATTTTATTTTTTTGAATGGGTTTTCTTCGACTATCCCTTCTTCTAGGTACTTAAAATACACCTTTAATGTTCGATTCTTTTCATTTATTGTAGATATACTATTTTTCAACTCATGCTTACAATAAATGAAAAACTCTTTTGCAACTTTTGACGTAACTTTATCAGTGTCAAATATCCCTTTATTTACCCAAAAGGACTCAAATCTTTTCAAAATTTCTTTATAAGATTTCAAAGTATGTTTACTTAAATTACGTAATTCCCTATCATCTAAAAATTCTTGCATTACAATTTTATACAACAAAAAACCTCACCCTTTCTTCCTTTTGGAAAAAAGAATGAGGTTTATTTATTGGGCTAATATTTAATAACTTGTTCTAAGCGAACCAATTATGTTTTAGCCCTTCAAATGCCTTTATACTATGAATTACGCGGTGGACGTTTTCCGAAGTATTGGTAGTAATCTGTACGGATAAATCCGTTAAACAGTTTACGCTTCTTCGACGCATCTTTTCCATAACACTTCTCAAATGCTTCGTAGCTTGTTAATACATACGCTGACCATGTATCTAACGGGCGGAATACTTGTCCCATTTCTTTATACAGTTGTTCAACGAGTGCTTTTTCACTTAAACGTTCTCCGTATGGAGGATTCGTTACAACGTAGCCATAATCCTCTTTTGTTGTGAAATCTTTTACTTGCATTTGTTTAAATGTAATTAAATCGCCTAAGCCTACTTCTTCTGCGTTATCTTGAGCAACTCGAATCATACGATGATCAATATCTGATCCAATGATTTGTAATCGTTGATCATAGTTCGCTAAATCTTCAGCTTCTTGACGAGCTTCACGCCAGTTTTGTTTACCTACCCAGCCCCACTCGTCAGATGCGAAACCACGGTTAAATCCTGGTGCAATGTTTTGTCCAATTAATGCTGCTTCAATCGGAATTGTACCTGATCCACAGAATGGATCAACAAATGGACGATCTGGCTTCCAGTTTGTTAATTTAATTAAAGACGCAGCTAATGTTTCTTTTAACGGAGCTTCCCCTTGATCCATACGGTATCCACGTTTATGAAGTCCAACACCGCTCGCATCAATTGTTAATGTTGCAATATCCTTGAGCATTGCAATCTCAATACGGAATAACGGACCATCTTCTTCAAACCAAGTTGTACGTTTATATGTTGTTTTTAATTTTTCAACGACAGCTTTTTTAACGATACGTTGGCAATCCGAAACACTGAATAATTCAGATTTTAAAGATTTACCGATAACAGGGAATTCGCCATTCTCTGGAATATAATCTCCCCAGTTTAATGCTTTCGTTTTTTCAAATAGCTCATCAAATGTCGTTGCTTTAAATTCGCCAACTTTAATTTTTACACGGTCTGCAGTACGTAACCATAAATTCGTACGACAAATCGCCTTTTCATCTGCTTCAAATGTTACTTTGCTGTTTTCTACTTGACATTCATAACCAAGATCGCGAACTTCTCGGGCAACTAACGCTTCAATACCCATTGCCGCTGTTGCAATTAAAGTAACTTTTCCCATTTGCATTCACCTCTTATGTATATTCAAACAATAATTAATAGCAATTGGTCCTATTAATTATTACATTTTACGAAAAATATTCTCATTAACCATTTTAACTCATACTTTATAACTTCATACAAATAAAAAGCCCTCCTCTAACAAAGGAGAGCTGAGTTATTTCATAGTTGGTTCATAACGTTCTGTAAGCCATGTTCTGTTCCTTTGTACTACAAACGGCCCACGCCTCGTACTCCGGTGGCAATCATCTATCTACAGGTTATAAAACCTGTCCTTTCCCGTCGTTCATTTCCTTGGAAAAGATTCCCCTACCATTATTTGGGTTTCTCGCTCGTGGGGTTTACCTCGTTCCACTCCTATCATTTCTTCAAGGACTTCGTCACTGTGGCACTTTAAAGGTAGTCAAACCATATCCGAAAGGACTTAGGTTTTTTCCCTGCCGTTAAACCAGCCTTACAGCCAGAATACCCTAGCTTATGAATTGGCTAGGCACGAACACTACAGCCATCTCAGGCCGTGCGAGCATGGACTTTCCTCTACAACGTTGGCGTTGCAGCGATTACCCAAACGTTATGACATCCATTAGTATAGTGGAAACAAAAAGATTTTGCAACGTTTTTTTCTATGTAAAATGCTTAAACCTTTTCCCACCTTACATCATTCGTATAACTTACTTCCAAATACAGCTTTTTCTAAGTTAGATAAGCGTTTTAAAATATCCGTATTCGTGTTGTTATAAACCGGTTGTGCCACTGGTGTTTGTACAGGTTGTTGTGGAACTTGCGTTACTGCTAGTTTTTGTTCCTCTAATTCACGCTTTAAACGAGCATTTTGTTGCTTTAATTGCTCAAACTCTTTGTGGAAAGCTTCATAGTCTTTAATGATCATATCAAGAAACTTGTCTACTTCTTCTTGCTGATAACCTCTCATACCTGTTTTAAATTCTTTTTCTAAAATATCTTTCGCTGTTAATTTAATTTTATCCGAAATCATTTTCTTCACCTCAAATTTTTACCAAAACTTTCATTAACTAAATTTTTTCAGAAACAATGCTTTTTGTCAATCATATATACGAGTACTATATTACATATTACTCTGCATTATTCCACTGTTCCTCTTCTATTATATCTTGTAAATCAGAAAAAAGAATGAAATAACTGTGATAATTTTCTATTTCCCCTTTTTTCTTTGCTGATTCTACAATATATTTGGGACTTCCTGGTTTTTCTTCATCGTATACCGCTAAAAGCGCATCACTTTTTTCAATAAAAAATTGATTTTTTAATTTAAATTGCTCTGGGCTTTCATACTTCCGTTTCGTGATACTATCAACATGGTCTGCTTGAGAAAGAATAAATTCGTAATATTCACGATTATCTTCTTTCCAATTTTCTTCTTGTTCTAAAAACGGAGTGAATACCGCTAATTTTAAATCAGGATATTCTACTTGCATTTCAAAAACAACTTCAGCAGCCCATAATTCTACACCTAATTGGCCGCTTATTATAACCCATTCTAAACCATCTTCTACAAAAGTGAGTAATTTACGGTGTAATGCTTTCTTTATACACTCTACTCCTGGATGATCATTTTTAAATATTCCAAGTTCAAATGGCTTATATCCTGTTACTGCAATAACTTTCATATCAACACTCCAATTACAAAAAAAGAACTAGCATTTCGCTAGTTCTAACATATCATTTACTTTTTAAATATTCCACCAACGTTTGGTCCGATATTTGGACCTACTGGTGATACATTGTTTGGTAAAAACGGTGATACATTTGGTCCTGGTCCAAACGGTGATACATTCGGTCCTGGCCCAAATGGAGATATTTGATGACCGTGGTGGTGATGATGATGACCATGGCCACACGGTCCACATCCGCCACCGAATCCTGGGTCGATTGGGTCCACAACATTTACATTTGAATTTGTTTGCGGGAAGAAGTTTTGGTTTTTAATTTGTTGATGATGTACATGTGTTGTATGTGTTGGGAAAATGTGTGGCACCACCGTTGTTGAAAAAGAGTGTGTTACGCATTGTTTCGTCGGATGAATGACAGGAGCAGTCGTACAAATAGGTCCTGTAGGCTTATGCCCTCCAAAGCAAGGATGACAATGATGCATAGTTTTTTCTCTCCTCTCTCGTTAAAAAAATCTGATTACACTTTACAGTATGAGAAAAGAGAGAAAGCCGTTTGTTATATATACCCATTTATTACAAGGAAATTTGTCTAGTCCTTTATTTCATTTATATTGTTTTTATAGACAATCCTTCAACATCACTTACCAAAAAAGCCTCCAACTTGCTTTACAATACCTGTCACTTGATTCATCGCATTCATCATTTGTCCAGCTGTATTCATCATTTTATTTACATCATAGTTACCATCTGATGTTTTAAATTGAGAAACAAAACTAGAAAACTGACTTGGCTGTTGTTGCTTTTGCTTACCCTGCGTCGGGTACGGTTGTTTTGGTGGATAAAACATCGCTTGTTGATTAGCATACGGCGATGGTGGTGGCATATAATATTGCGAATTCATATAAGGCTGCTGCTGTGGTTGATTCATGTATGGTTGCTGAGCTTGTGATTGTTGAGCTTGATTCACATAAGGTTGCTGCTGTTGTGGTTGTTGAGCTTGATTCACATAAGGTTGCTGCTGTTGTGGTTGTTGAGCTTGATTCATAAAGGACACTTCAAACGGTTGATAATAATTTTGATTTCCATAATGAGGCTCGAAAGGATACATATTATACCGTAAATATGTATCCGTATTATATTGGTACATATTTTGCTGTGCATATGGATTCGTTTGCTGATATAAGTTAGGTTGTTGAAACATGCATTCTCTCCTCCTTCACATAAGTTTCTACATATATAATATGTACCTATAAAATAATATGTGTGATGGAGTATCTGTCTATTTTTGTCGGAAGTTTAAATTTTTAAAAAATTAAAAAAGAAAACCCTTCCATGCTATGATAATAAAGAAGAAGATTCTCATGGGGGAGGAATCAACATGGTATTAGGGGATTTAAAACAAGCGTTTTCTCAAAAAAAGGGGTATTGCACAGAGAATGCAAATGAATTATTAGACTTTGCGAGACATTGGTATCTCGAAGGAAAAATATGCATATCAGATTATCGAACATTAATAAAAGAATTAGAAATAAACGGCGCAACAAAACCTACAACAATGACAGAAGCATAAAAATAACAAGAGGGCTCTCCCTCTTGTTATTTACATTGCTCAACTATATTTTGCAAAGTATACGAAATGGCTTGGTGTGTTTCAAAGAATCGTTTACCTTTACCTTTATTTACAAAGCATTGCAACACATTCGTTTGTAAATTATCATATACTTGATCAATTTGCTGTACATGTATATATTTTGGCTTTTCTTCTTTAATCCACTTATAAGCTAATTCTTTCCACTTCTTTAATTCCTCATCTACCATATCTACAAACGGTTTCATATCCTTATAAAAGTCGTATTCGGTTAGTTCTCTCTTTTTTACATTCGCTTCATTATTATACTGCATGAGTTTTTCTGAAGACTGTATTAATGCTTCATTCTTCATTTCTTTCCCACCTTATTATGCACTCACTACGACGTTTTGAAATGTCTTTACCCAATTCCCTTTCTCTTCGTGATGCACTAATTTATTTTCCATATGTTCAATATGCATTTCTGTTATTTCTATCTTATTGCATATTTTTTCACTCGCATCCTTTAATGCATGATTCATTCTAATCCCTATATTCATTTCCAGCAAATCGAGAGAACTTAACATTTGATCCATTTTTTTCATTACATCTTCCTTCTGAACCATCGCCATATACAAAACGCCTCCTTCTTTGCTTTTCCTTTGTCATGTAATTTCGCCGAATGATTCACCACTCCTGCCCACATGACAAAACTAGTTGTTATTCGTCAAAGAAATCATTTCGTATGTCATTTATAGAAATGGTAACAATACAAAAAGGAGGTGTATTACAATGGCAAAGAACAAAAATGAAAAAAAGAAAAACCAAAACAAACAACAAAATAAACCCGAGACTGGCAATCCAAAGCTAGATGGTCCAAACTTCCCTGCTACATAAAGCGAGACTTTATTACGAACAGTTAAATTTCAAGTCACCCTTAATCTCCTACTAGCATTACGTTTTGAGATTAAAGTTGTAGCACACATAGCAGGATTGTTTCAAATTAAGAAGTCCCGTCTTCAAAATGGAAGACGGGACTTCTTTTTTATTATATCATGAACTCATCCATCCTTTTAGCAAAACGATTTGCGATAGATAGCCTATAGATTTGTTCTCTCTTTCTTCTATACCATTCTGTTATATTAACTTCCCCTTTAGGTTCTTCAGGTACAAATAGCACATTCATTTTCATATTTGCACAAAACCAATCTCTCATTTTTATTTCTTCATGTAAAATAACAGGATAAATATCTCTAAGTGTTGGCGTATAAGACTTTCGAGTTTCCTTTGCGTAAACTTCATAATCTTCTCTAGACCCAGTATGTGTAGTTTGCAATGCAAACTTATAAAACGAACCATTATAAATTGGATGAAACAATAACCATGCTAATTTTTTTCCTAGTTCTATACGCTGTTGTAACGTTTCAAATTGATAAACCGAAAATCCATACATTCTCCCTTCAATTGTTGGGAAGATAACTGCACTAATATGAAGTCTTTCTTGTACTTTAAAAAGTGCAGTATGGAATACATGTTTTTTAAAATATGTGTTCTCAATGACTGGTTTTTGAATTTTATTTTGTTCATTTATAATAAGCGCTGTCATAAGCCTATTCATATCTCTTCTTTCCCAGAAAAGTAACCATTCTTTTTCCATAAAAATTGATACGTTGAAATATTGCAACAAATGAAAGAGAGGTGCACGTCTCTTCTTACTTTCCTCATACAATAATAGCTGAGGAAATGCATCTAAAAAAATAATCCAATTAGCCTGTTCGTACAGAATAAATAAATGTTTTTTTACCGTTCTAGGTAAAACAGTAGCATAATATCTCCCTTCTAAATCAGTCATATTCCAGCCCGCATTTCTCGAAACCATACTCGCTAAAAAGGCCCACCTGATTTCACTATTTCTTACATAATATTCTTGATAAGATTGTGTCCGAGAAATATTGTCCACATTAGCTATTTCTGTTTTCTTTTTAATATTGTGAATGATTGCTTTTTCTTCCTCTGTACAAAAATTTTTTTCTCGATTTTGTTTCATTTTCATATAATCATTCCATGTAAACATAAATAAGTCATCATACCTTTCATCAAAAAGGTCACATCTTTTTTCATTTTTTGATATAATCACCTTTGTAAGTAATTCTTAGCAAGTTGGGGGTGGACACACTATGACCATTCGTTACCCAAATGGAAAAAGGTATAATCAAGCTTCACAACCTCAAAAAACACCTATAAAAACACATACTTATAGTAATAGAGGTATGTCCCTTGAAGAGGAATTGAATGAAACAAATCAATATTACTTAACCCATAATATTGCATGTGTACATAAAAAGCCTACACCTCTTCAAATTGTAAAAGTAGATTACCCCGCTCGAAGTGCTGCAGTGGTAAAAGAAGCGTATTTTAAACAACCTTCTACAACAGATTACAACGGTGTATACAAAGGGAAATACATCGATTTTGAAGCAAAGGAAACAAAAAATAAAACTAGTTTCCCACTTCAAAACTTCCACCTTCATCAAATTGAACATATGAAGCAAGTGGTTGCTCATAATGGAATTGCATTTGTTATTATTAAATTTACACTTTTTGATGAATTTTATTTACTAGATGCAAAACATATTATTGCATTTTGGAATCGTCAAAATACTGGTGGACGCAAGTCGATTACGAAAGAAGAAATAGAAGAGCATGGATCCTTATTATCATGCGGTTATCACCCTCGGATTGACTATATCCGTGTACTAGACATGGTTTATTTTTCGTGATAGAGTCATCACTAAGGCTCTTTTTTCGACTTTTGGGGGAGAGAATGAAAGGTAGGAGAAAGTATAATGTCAGATAATTATCGTTCTCGTACAGAACGAAATCATGTGAAAAATCAAGAAAAAAAAACACATAAAGAAGAAAAACCAAAGAAAAAAGGCTCCTTTTTCAAGAAATTTCTTATAGGTTGTCTACTTCTTGGTATCGTTGGTCTTGTAGCCGGCGTTTCCGCTTTCTTTGTTATGGTAAAGGATGCTCCAAAATTAGACAAAGCCAAACTTGTTAATCCTTTATCAACAAAGTTTCTTGATAAAAACGGGAATTTCTTCTATGAATACGGTGCTGAAAAACGAACACACGTTACTTATGATCAAATTCCAAAAGTAGTTGAAAATGCATTCCTTGCAACTGAGGATTCGCGTTTCTATGATCATAATGGAATTGATTTTAAACGAACTACAAAAGCAGTTATGGAAAATGTCACTGGTGGTTTCGGTTCCCAAGGTGGTAGTACGATTACACAGCAAGTCGTTAAAAACTACTTTCTAACGATGGACAAAACTGCTAAAAGAAAAGTACAAGAATGGTACTTATCTTACAAATTAGAGCAACAATACTCTAAACATGAGATTTTAGAAATGTACTTAAATAAGATTAATTTGGGTAACCGTTCATACGGTATTGCGACAGCAGCGCAAAAATATTATGGTAAAGATTTAAAAGACTTGCAATTACATGAAGCTGCTATGCTCGCTGGTTTACCCCAAGGTCCAAACATTTATGATCCAACAAAAAAGGAAAATGTTGAACGAGCAACAAATCGTCGTAATGTCGTATTATCATTAATGAATCGACATGGTTATATAACAAAAGAAGAAATGAATAACGCCGTTAAGATCCCAGTAACTGAGGGCCTTCAACCGTCTTCAGAAGTAACTGAGATGAAGTATCAAGCATTTTTAGATGCGGTTGTAAAAGAAGTTGAAAAAGAATATCCTGATGTAAATATCGGTTCAGATGGTTTAACGATTCATACAACACTTGATCAAGATGCTCAAGATTACGCTGAAAAAATTATGGATAGTAATCTTATTAAGTATCCAAACGATCAATTCCAAGGATCATTCGTATTTATGGATACACAATCTGGAGAAGTTCGAGCAATTGGTGCTGGACGTAAAGAAAATAAGTCCACTTTCAAAGGTCATAATATGGCAACTGATTTAAAACGCCAAGTTGGTTCAACAATGAAACCAATTTTCGACTACGGTCCAGCGATTGAGAATCTTCAATGGTCTACTTACCATCAATTAAATGACTCTGAATATACTTATTCGGATGGCACAAAGATTAAAAATGCTACAGGGAGTTTTAAAGGTGACGTTTCACTTCGTGAAGCATTGAAGAAGTCATTAAACATCCCGGCTTTAAAGACAGCTCAAACAGTTGGACTTAATAAATCAAAAGAGTTTGCTGAAGGTTTAGGCATGACATTTGAAAATGGAGTACATGAATCTACTGCAATTGGTAGTAACGATAGTTCTCCATTAGCAGTAGCAGGTGCATATGCAACCTTCGGTAATGGTGGTAACTATAATAAACCACATTTCGTAAAAGAAGTAACCTTCCCGGACGGGAAAAAGAAAAGCTTTAAACCGAAAGAACAACGCGCTATGCAAGACTATACAGCTTACATGGTAACTGACGTTCTTCGTGACGTAGTAAAACCTGGTTCTGGTGGTACAGGACCAACAGCATATGTTTCAGGTGTTGACGTAGCGGGTAAAACTGGAACGCAAAACTTTGATGCAAAAGATTTAAAGAAATACGGCATTCCAGCTGATGCAAACAGGGATAGCTGGTTCGCTGGATATACACCACAATATACGATGGCTGTATGGACGGGTTACGTAAAGAATGGTCCAGAAAACTACATTAGTGATCGTTATACTAAAATTGCACAGCAAATGTTCCAAGTAATGATGAGCAAATTCGCTACAGATAAATCACGCTTTGAACGTCCTTCTTCTGTACAAGAAATAAACGGAGAATTATACGTAAAAGGTGCGAAAAAAGATGCAATTAAACAAATTAAAGTAGATGCCCCTAGTGGTCTGAATGTCACTTTTGATGGCGCTAGCACAGTTACACTAAACTGGTCTGGACCAGCAGAAGTCGATGCATATGCAGCCAGCTATAAAGCAACTGATGGTTCAAGTGGTAGCCTATCAATAAGTGGTACGACAGCTACTCTTGGTGGTATTAAACCAGGTGTTACTTACAGCTTCTCTGTAGTAGCGAAAAAAGGCACTGGAACAAGCCCAGCAGTTGGTGCATCCTTCACTGCGCCTGGCGGAACTCCAGATGCGAAAAAAGCTGAAGAAGAGGCTAAGAAAAAGGCCGATGAAGAAGCTAAGAAAAAAGCTGATGAAGAAGCCCAGAAAAAGGCTAATGAAGATAAAGTAAAACAAGACGAAGCTAAGAAAAAGGCTGAAGAAGAGGCTAAGAAACAACAAGAACAACAGCAAGAACAACAACGTAAACAGCAAGAAGAAGCTCAAAAGAAAGCTGATGAGGAAGCTAGAAGAAAAGCTGAAGAAGAAGCTAAGAAAAAAGCTGAAGAAGAAGCTAAGAAGAAAGCTGAAGAAGAGGCCAAGAAAAAAGCTGAAGAAGAGGCTAAGAAACAACAAGAACAGCAACACCAAAATACCGGAGGAGATACACCTCACGCAGACGGTGCTGTTGTTACAACAGAGTCCTAATATACAAAAAAGAAGTCCGTTTCTCTTAACGAGAAGCGGACTTCTTTTTTGTTATCATTTTCTTTACATACAGCTTTTCTATTTCGATATACAACTGCGCTAATTGAATATAAGAATGATAATTACTCGGTTTCTTTATAATGAATGAATATCTTTCCATAAAATTAACAGGTTGCACTTTTAATTTATTCGTATTTATTTGCATTTCATTCAAACTATGAACAGGTTGTTCATTTAGCCAATAGACAACCGATAACAAGTGAGCTGCAAAAAGAATCATTGGTCCCTCAGCCTCTTGCTTATTTCTATTTCGAAACAGTATAGCAATGTCTTCATGCTTATTTTTCCATACATTCAACATCGCTGGAATGCTGTTTTCAATTTCCTTCCACGGCTCATACTGTCTTTCAATATCAAATATAAAGTAAGTATTTTGTATTATCTCTTCAAAAGAATTGTCTGTATGATACTTAACTAAATTTACACTTTCTTTAAAAAATGGTAAACAGTGAAATTCTTTCGGTATTTCTATAACTCGCTCCATCCTTTATTTCACCTTCATTCGCTTCTTTCCTTCACGACATACTTCTAACAGTCTGCACTCCTCACATTGCGGTCGTTGTGCTTTACAGTGATAACGTCCAAAGAAAATCATACGATGATGTGTAACTCCCCACTCATCCATCGGTACTTTCTTCATTAATGTTTTTTCTACTTCTAACACCGAATCTTTCCATCTACAAATCGCTAACCGTTTGCTCACTCTTTCTACATGCGTATCAACAGCAATTGCCGGGATGCCATACGCTACCGAAACAACTACATTTGCTGTTTTTCTCCCTACTCCTGGTAATTTCGTCAACTCGTCACGGTCTTCTGGAACTTTTCCATTGTAATCATCCAGCAACATCTGACACAATTTTTGAATGTTTTTTGCTTTATTTCTATACAACCCAATAGAACGTATATCTTGTTGTAACTCTTCCAAAGATACACTTAAATAATCTTCTGGTGTTTTATATTTTTGAAATAAATTTTTCGTCACTTTATTTACAAGTGCATCTGTACATTGTGCAGATAGTGCTACCGCGATTACTAATTCAAAAGGATTCTCATGAATTAATTCACAATGTGCTTCTGGATACATATCCGCCATTGTGTCTAAACAATAGCGAATTTGCGTTTTATTTAACATATACTTCCTCCTATATTACTGCTCCAACCAATTATAAAAAGGCACTTTTCCAGTAAATTTCGTCTCTTGTTTTGTCATTTGTTGTGCTCTTTGTTGATTCGCTCTAAATTTTTGACCTTGATTTTGAGCCTGATCTACCGTTTTAATTCCATTCTTTTTCCATTCAAATAAAATACGATCAATATATCGGAAATTTAGTTTTCCACTCATTACAGCTTCTCTAAGAGCCGCTTGAATTAAATTGGGATGATGTTGATCTTGGTCCTCCCACATTCCTAACGTTTCACATTCGAACGGCGAAAGTGGTCTTCCAAATTCTTTTTCAAATACTGTATATAAATTTACTTGCAGCTGTTTTTTTTCTTTTTGCTCTTCCTCTATCGATTCATCCATTAAGAAATGTAATATTTTTTCCCATAACGGTTGTAAAGAATAACTTTCGCACATCATCGCTTCTGATCTTTGTCCACCTTCTAGTGATAAAAACCCTTTTTGAATCAATGCTTGAATTACTTCCATACATTTCATTTCCGTTATCGTCATCCGTTCAGAAATCTCTGAAGGAGTCGGAAACGAATTACCTGATTCTAAAAATGTGTGTACATGAAGTACGACCATAAATTCCGTCTCATTTAAACCTAATTTTTTATAATGCATCATAAGTAATTTTGGAATTGCAATGCTTCCCTGCTCAAACCACTGTAACATCATTTTCTTTTTCATCACCAAACACCTCGCTCTCTAGTATAACACACCTTTAGCTATTTCTTTTTGCCACAATTCGTCAAAAAAACCTCCCTATTAATGGGGAGGTTTTTTATATTACATGAATGAAATATAAAATTAAGCTTGCACTTTACTTTTCATAAATGTATGGATACGCTCTAATGCTTTCTCTACTTGTTCAAGAGATGTCGCATATGATAAGCGAACATTATTTGGAGCACCAAATCCTGTACCTGGTACAAGAGCCACTTTTTCCTCTTCTAATAGAGCTTTTGCCCAATCATCAACTGTTGCATATCCTGATAAAGCTACAGCTTCTTTTACGTTAGGGAATAAGTAAAATGCACCTTGCGGTTTAATGCAAGTAAAGCCAGGGATTTGAATTAATTTATCATAAATAATGTTTAATCTCTCTTCAAAGGCTTGACGCATTGTTTCCACAGGTTCTTGTGAGCCTGCATATGCCGCAATTGCGCCGTATTGAGCGATTGAAGTAGGGTTTGACGTACTATGACTCGCTAAGTTCGTCATCGCTTTAATAAGCTGCTTATTTCCTGCAGCATATCCAATACGCCATCCTGTCATAGAATGAGATTTAGATACACCATTAATAATAAGTGTTTGTTCTTTTAATGCATTAGAAAGCTGGGCAATTGAAGTATATTCTACGCCACCATAAATTAATTTTTCATAAATTTCATCAGAAACGATTAAAATATCATGTTCTAAACATACTTCTCCAAGCTGTTGTAATTCTTCTTTGCTATAAATCATTCCTGTTGGATTGCTCGGTGAATTAATAATAACTGCTTTCGTTTTCTCTGTAATTGCCTCACGCAGCTGCTTTGCTGTAATTTTGTACTCATTGTCTTCTAAACCTTCTACATAAACCGGCTTACCGCCAGCAAGCTTTACCTGCTCTGGATAGCTTACCCAGTAAGGAGTTGGGATGATAACTTCATCTCCTTCATCAAGTAATACTTGGAATAATGTATACAATGCATGCTTTGCACCATTACATACAATAATTTCAGATGGATCATACGCAATACCTTGATCGCGAGTAAATTTCTTCACAATTTCTTGTTTTAACGATTGTAATCCACCTGTTGGTGTATACTTCGTATGCCCTTCTAACATCGCTTTATGTGCAGCATCCATAATATGCTCTGGTGTATTAAAGTCAGGTTCCCCTGCCCCTAATGCAATTACATCATGACCCTCTGCTTTTAATGCTTGTGCCTTTGCTGTAATTTCTAAAGTTGAAGACGGTGTTAAAGCAGCTACTCGCTTTGCTAATTTCATTTGTAGTTCCCCCTACATCTATTTTTCAATGCTATATCGTCTTAAAAATTTTCCATCTTTAAATTCAAGATAGTAATAACTATAACGATTGTCATCATCAATATATGTAACTTCCCATAGTGGTACATCATTTTCAAAGCCTAATTTCACTTTCATAATCTCTTTCGGCTTACTTTTTGATTCCTTACTTTCATTGCCGACTTGCTCTATTGTTCTTTGTATAGCCTCTTTTTCAGAAATACCTTCGCTCTTTTTCCTTACTACAGTATCCCCTTTTTTCTCAGGCACCCAAACGATAAGTTGTTCTCCCTTTTCATCTGTACCTTGCACGACTATATATGCAGATTTTCCGTTGTAATAATCAACAGATTTCACCTTTGTAAGCTTTGCTTTTTCTTTAGCAATTTCTACAAATTTCGACTCTTTTGGAATTTTCTTTCCCATCGCTTTATTATAAACATACGCCCCATATATTCCGCTAGCAACGATAACAATAATGATTGCAAAGATCCACTTTTTCATTGTATCACTACGTTCTGTAAATCGTAAATACAGCTGTTTCTTTATCTTTTTCGTCTAATGCTAGTCCGAACATGAGGTCCTGCTCTTTTAACGTACGATTTAAACTATCAACAATTTTATACAAATCCGACGAATATTTAATACGCGTCGTTGATAGTACTTCGATTTTCTTCTCCATGAAAAAACTCCTCCGTTACACAAAAATTTCTAATTATAGAAGAACGCAATGCGGTTACAATAAGAGTACATTCTTTATAACCCCTGCTTCATCACCCATCTATTATAGCAGGACATGTACAGCAAAAAAAGGTTTCAAGTCGAAAACCAACACATTTTGTATACAAGAAGTAAGAAAAATAAAATTCCTCCTACCCACATTTTTTACGCCTGAAGTTTATAAGTACTTCAGGCGTATTTTTCTTCCATTTTTATTCATTTGGTGGTTCTTCTAATTGTACTAACAATCCTTCTAATGGTCCTTCATAAAGAGGTACGTTAGGAATCGATTGTAGAAATCGTTTTCCATAGGAAGAACTCGTCAAACGACGATCTAACACTACTACCGTTCCTGTATCTGTATTCGTTCGAATTAAGCGGCCGAATCCTTGTTTGAAACGTAATATTGCTTGTGGAAGCGCTAATTTAGCAAATACATCTTCACCTTGATTTTTTAGCCACTCACCTTTCGCTTCCATCATCGGCTGATGAGGAGGTGTAAATGGTAGACGGACTATAACAAGACAACTTAAGGCATCTCCTGGAATATCTATTCCTTCCCAGAAACTGCTCGTCCCTAATAAAATTGATTTGTCGAATTCTTGAAACTTTCGAATTAAGCGGCTTCGACTTCTATTATTCACACTTTGGGTCAGTAATAAATACCCCTCTAATTCATCATTATTTTTTAAATTCGCATACGCTTCTTTTAAC
Source organism: Bacillus sp. TE8-1 (assembly GCF_008368855.1). Lineage (NCBI taxonomy): Bacteria > Bacillati > Bacillota > Bacilli > Caryophanales > Bacillaceae > Bacillus > Bacillus sp. TE8-1. Next base: position 40,188 of record NZ_QPET01000011.1, read on the forward strand.
ATTTCATACGAAGTGAATAAAACGAGCATTCTGCCTTTTGTGGCTTTCGCTATCTTTGCAATATGTTCCGATACAGATTCAATATATCGCTCATTACTTACTTGCTTAATAAAAGGTACATCCGTTGACACCATTAATTTCATCTGTTCATCATAACGAAATGGCGACGGAACCTTTAAAGTATTTGGAGCGAAATCATGTAAACCAAGTTCCTCTTTTATATAATCAAACGTATCGTTAACTGTTAGTGTTGCGGATGTAAAAATAACACTCTTTTTTTCTGTTAAAAATTCATCAGCAAATCTTTCACCAATATGAACAGGCTGTGCATATAGAACTGTTGAATGAATCGTCCCTTTCGTTTCAGTCTCCATCCAAGTTACATACGAATTCTTTTCTAATACGAGTAACTGTAATGATTCTGCCATCTTTCTCAGCAACTCAATTAAATGCATAAATTCACCTGTTACAACATGCATCTCCCATTCTAACTTACTTTGCAATATATCCACTTGCTTCTCAAGAGCAGTTACTACCCTTCTTAATTCATATATAAAACGATTTGTTAATTCGACGATACTATCCCACAACTTACCTTTTTCTAGTTCTGCGTTATACCTATAGATGAGCGGCATATTATTCGTTCCTTGCTCTTGCTTTGTTTGTTTAAATATAAAAGTACGTAACATTTGGAAGAGTTCATCCGCATCAAACTTAAGTTCCTTCAAACTATAACTTATCATACGGAAAGTTGAACGAGATGCTTGCTCTGATTTTTTCATCATTTTATATACTTTGGAGAGTACATCTTCTGTTTCTAGTGTCCCAAGACGAGATATAACCAATTGAAAATACATACAAGAGAACTGTTCACCCAATGTTCTACTCGCGGCTTCTTCAATATGGTGAGCTTCATCAAAAATAATATGTTCGCATGAAGCGAACAACGGTTCTTCACTTGAAAAATCTTGAAATAATAACGCATGATTTGTAATAACGATATCTGCAAATAAAGCTTTATTCTTCGCTCGCTGGTAAAAACAACGACTAAACCAATTACTTTGCATACCGCCTGGACTATACGCATCGCTACAAATACGATTCCAAAGTAACTTTCCGCCCTCAGGAATATTTAATTCGTCTCGATCACCTGTTTCAGTTTGCAATAGCCAAACTAAAATCTTCGCCTTTGTAAGTGCCATATCATAATTTTTTTCTTCCTCTTGCAAAGCATACTCAAATTTATGTAAGCATAAATAATGCTTTCTTCCTTTTAGAAGAGCTGCCTCAAATGAAAATGGCATTATTTTTTGTAATAACGGAATTTCTTTTTCTAATATTTGTTGTTGGAGTTGTACCGTTTGTGTACTTATAATGACAGGTTCTTCTTTTCTCTTTGCAAAATAAAGACTAGGAAGCAAATAAGCGAGAGTCTTTCCTGTTCCTGTACCGGCTTCAATTAGTGAAAAACGAGAATCTCTTAACGCCGTATATATCTCTTTCATCATCAGTTGTTGACTTTCTCTTCTTTCAAACTTTGGCATATGTGATTCCAATTTATCCATCGTTTTATTCAAGAAAGCATCAAACTTTGATGAACACGTTTCTCCAAGGTTTAAGGAATAGTTCCGCTTTTTCAGCGCAATATTTCGATGTATTTCATACTCCGTTATATCTTCTTTACCGTGCATTACTTTCTTTAAAATATTTTCAGAAAGCACATCAGCTATATCGCTTTGGAACACATCACTTAATTCATAAAGCGATTGCAACGTGACAAGTGGTAACTTTTCAATTTCATTTAAAAATTGTAAAAATAATTCCGCTGTTGCAAGAGCATCACTATCCGCACGATGTGGTTGATCGTGCTCTAGTTCATGTTTCTTAGCTAAATCACGTAATTTATAACTATCGGCTGTCGGCAAAAGAATTTGAGCCAATTCAACCGTGTCGATTTTCGGACAATGTATTTCTGTATATCCAGCTTGCCTTAATTCTTCATTTAAAAAATTCCAATCAAAGTGAACATTATGCGCAACGAAAGCCGCACCTTGTAATAGCTCAACAATCATCGGGGCTACATCTTGAAATAACGGGGCTTGTTTTACAAGACTTTCATCAATCCCTGTTAATTCTGTAATAAATGGTGGGATCTCTCTCTTTGGGTTAACAAAAGATGAAAAAATCTCCAATATCTCTCCATCTTCTACTACAACAGCTGCAATTTGGGTAATTTTATCCTTCCCATCTTTCCAGGAGTTCCCTGTCGTCTCTAAATCAACAACGACATAACGCTTACTCATATATGTAACACCTCAATTTCTTACCTTTCAAACAACAATAATTTATATAATGTTACTATACCACGTTTTATCTCATCTTAATGAAAAGATGCACAAAAAAGCTATCTCCGCAATGGAGATAGCCTTTCTACTTATAATATCGTACCCGCTTTTTCAGCACCTAACATTTCAATAATTTGATTATTATCGTCTAGTACTGCAATTTTTGGTTCTTGTGTATGAATCTCTTCTTCCGTAACTAGCCCATAACAAATAATAATTACTTTGTCCCCTGGTTGTACAAGTCTTGCCGCAGCACCGTTTAAACAAACAACACCACTACCGCGTTCCCCTTTAATAACGTATGTCTCTAAGCGAGCACCATTATTATTATTTACAATTTGGACTTTTTCGTTTTCTACAATATTTACTGCATCCATTAAGTCTTCATCAATTGTAATACTACCTACATAATTTAAATTTGCCTCCGTTACAGTTGCACGATGTAACTTTGCTCTCATCATTGTGCGAAACATAGATGCTCCCCCTTATTTAACCGTTAATGTTATATTGTCAATTAATCTTACATTTTCAAACTTAACTGCAATAGCTAAAATGATTCTTCCTTCGACTTTCTCTACCATTGTTAATGACGGATATGCATATAAATCCGCATAATCTACAGTGCCTTTCGTATGCGTCTCAATATAATCTTTCACAAGATTTGTAATGATTTCCGGATTACGTTCACCTGCCTCAATTCTTTCTTTCGCTATACATAGGCTGCGGTATAAATGAAGAGCTTCTTCACGTTCATCTTGTGATAGGTACACGTTACGAGAACTTTTCGCTAAACCATCTTCTTCCCTTACAATATCAACTGGTACGATTGTAACTGGAATATTGAAATCAGTTACAAATCCTTCAATTACTGCAACTTGTTGAGCATCTTTCATACCGAAATAAGCACGCGTTGGCACCGTAATATTAAATAGTTTCATCAGTACAGTTGCAACACCAGCGAAATGACCAGGTCTTTGTTGACCGCATAATACGTCCGTGCGCTTCACAACTTCTACTGTTATTGTTTGTTCTGCTGGATACATTTCTTCTACACTCGGATAAAATAAATAATCTACACCGTTTTCTTTTGCTACATTTTCATCTCTATCAATATCACGAGGATATCGATCTAAATCTTCATTTGGGCCGAATTGTAGTGGGTTTACAAATACACTTAAAACTACAATTTCATTTTCTTCTCTTGCCTTACGTAATAAAGTAGCATGACCTTCATGTAAATAACCCATTGTTGGAACAAAACCAATACTCTTTCCACTTGCACGAAGTTCGCTTGTAATTTGCTGCATCTCTTGCACTGTAGTTACGATTTTCATTATTGTTTTCCTCCGTATAACGCTAAGCATTCTTCCTCTTTCATTGTGAACGAATGTTTTTCTTCAGGAAATTGCCTTGTCTTTACTTCAGTAACATATTGTGAAATCCCACGCACAATCTCCTCTTGAACAGACGTATATTGCTTCACAAATTTCGGAACACGATTTACGCCGTATGAGATAAGATCATGATAAACAAGCACTTGCCCATCTACTTTTTGTCCTGCACCAATCCCAATTGTTGGTATTGTTAGTTGCTCTGAAATAAGTTCTGCTAACTGCATTGGTACACATTCTAACACAAGCGCTATTGCACCAGCTTCTTCACATTTCTTTGCATCTTCTATTAATTTTTTTGCACTCTCCGCATCTTTTCCTTGCACTTTATATCCACCCAACACTCCTACAGATTGAGGGGTTAAACCTAAATGCGCTACAACAGGAATTCCTGCGTTCGTCAAATATTGAATCGTCGATATAACTTCTCCAGCACCTTCTACCTTCAGTGCGTGTGCCCCGCTCTCTTGAACGATGCGACGTGCATTCACCATCGTTTCTTGTAATGATACGTGATACGACATAAATGGCATATCAGTTACAATAAACGTCTCTTTCGCTCCACGGCGTACAGCTTTCGTATGATGAATCATATCCTCTACTGTTACAGGTACTGTTGAATCGTATCCGAGTACAACCATTCCAAGAGAATCTCCAACTAGAATCATATCAACTTCAGCTTCTTCTGCTAATTTAGCAGATGGATAATCATACGCCGTTAGCATTGTAATCGGCTCACCTTGCTCTTTCATCTTCAAAAAATCTGTTTTTGTTTTCAAAAACTACTCCTCCTTTATGCAGGAGAGAGGAGATGGCCGAAATCATATAAAAAACCCCTCTGACCATAAAAGGGCAGAAGGGTTGTGTGTTAGTCGGCATTATTCATCCCTCTGTCCCAGTCCGTTATTGGATCAAGGCAGAATCCAAGTTATTATTTTTCGTATGACTTCGAATCATGGTGCAGTTCGCTCTGATACTGCCCACATTCGAACTAATTATAGCAAACTACAAAAAGGAATTACTACATTTTTTTGAAAAAATAATTTTTTATTCTTATTACGGTATATGAAATTTAACACGAGAGTATATATGCTATACAGTTTTTATGGAGAATTCAATCCTGAAAAGATACATGTTTTTTCAACGCATGCTAAAAAAGTCCAAGTTAATTTTTTCTGTAATCCATTTAACTGTATAGTATAACTCTTAAACTAATGATGCAGGTTAATTGAGGAAAGTACTTAACAAAGGAGAATTGCAGATGTCTATGAACAGGTGGTTATTTCGATTCAGCAGTTTGCTTGTAATGATTGTATGGTGGATGTCTTTAGGATCCTCCCATGTATTTGCCTCAGTTACTGTCGTAACACCCCCCACCGATTTAACGAAAGTGATTGAGGTTGAACTAAATGATGATTACTTTAATCCAAATGTTATCACGATTCCGCTTGAAGGATCAACAACATTACTATTGAAAAATAAAGGTAAAAACGAGCACACCTTTACAGTGAAAAAACTCGGCATTGACGTCGTAATCGAGTCAGGAAAAGAAAAGAATATTACCGTGAAACCTAAAAATACTGGTACATATGAATTAATATGTCGATACCATCTTCTTAAAGGAATGGCAGGCAAAGTAATCGTCAAATAACATGCCCTGCCAACTCGACGGAAGATATTTTGAAATGAACTTTAAATATGAAAAAAATTTATTATCATGTTACAAATTCAACTCAAAACTATTGAAATAAAAAGAAGTTCCAAAAGAGGAACTTCTTTTACTTAATTTCAATATCTGCAGAATGAATATGATGTACTTTCCCCTCATGATCCTCCAGAAGTAATACACCATCCTCTGTGATTCCTTTTGCTAACCCCGTAATTGTCTCTCTCATCGTTCGAGCGGTAATTTCTTTCCCGATGCTCACAGCGTAACTTTCCCAAAGAATTTTAATGACAGAGAAACCATTTTGTAAATACTCTTCATATAATTTTTCTAGTTGTAAATAGATTTGTTGCATAAGTTCTGCACGAACAATCGGCTTACCTGATTCAATCGCTAATGAAGTAGCAATGTGCTGAATTTCTTCATCAAAATGTTCTTGCTTTTGATTCGCATTAATACCAATGCCCATAATGACAGCATTAATTTTATCAGGATCCGCTTGCATTTCTGTTAATATACCTACAGCCTTTTTACCTTGAATTAAAATATCATTTGGCCATTTTATTCCTACGTTTACACCCGTGCATTTTTCAATTGCCTGTGCAACACTAACGGCCGCTAACAAAGTAAGTTGCGGTGCATGATGAACTGGGATTGATGGGCGTAAAATAATACTCATCCAAATCCCTGTTCCTTTCGGTGAATGCCATTTTCTGCTTAAACGACCTCTTCCCGCTGTTTGTTCTTCTGCTACAACGACAGTTCCTTCTTCTGCACCTTCATAAGCAAGTTTTGCTGCAATGTGCTGCGTTGATTCAACAGTTTCTTCAAAATACACTGTTCTACCAATCCGCTTCGTTTGTAGCCCTAACTGAATTTCATTAGCGGTCACTTTGTCTGGCTTACTTGCAATTCGGTAACCTAATCGACGCACAGCTTCAAGTTCATATCCCTCACTCCGCAGATCCTCCATATGTTTCCACACAGCAGTTCTTGAACAACCAAGTTTATCACTAATTGTTTGGCCGGATACAAACTCGCCATCCGCTTCAGAAAAAACTTGCAATAACTGCTTTCTTATAGTAGATTGCATCCTTGTAGCCACTCCCTTATACGCTCTTTCTCATTAACTACGTTTCCTTGTACGATTGCTTCTTCGATTTTCTGAAGCATCTCAGCAACCCACGGACCAGGCTTTTTGTTTGCCCAGTTTAATAAATCATTACCAGTCACATTCATTTCTTGACGCTCCTGGATTGGCAATGCATGAAACATTGATTGTACTCGTTCAACAGATGTAGGGTCATAGCGTTCAATCATCGCTTCATATACTCTCTCTGCCATTTCAGCGATATGAATTCCCGTTTTATAAAGAAGGACTGTATCCCAATCCTTCTCCTTTCTAGTACGGATTGTCAATAAAACTGCAACAATATCTTTTATTTTTTTATTCGAAAACTTCCATTGACGTAAAAAGACAGATGGATGTTCTTCTCCGATACAATATAAGAAAAATGCCCACGCCTCAATATCCGTTTCGAAAGAATCCCATTTATACTGCGTAGCTTTTAACAGTCTCTCTTCTGACATTTGTAAATATGGCAAATGAGAAAATAGCTTCGTCTCTACTAATTCTTTGAGACCTTTCACACAATATGTACCAGTTAACAGTTTCTCAAACTCTACTGTAATACGCTCAATTGCTATATGTTCTAGCAAATGCCCATACGTTTCAATCGCTTGCTTCGTTTTCATTTCTAATGAAAAACCTAACGTGCTTACAAACCGAATACCACGCATCATTCGCAGGGCATCTTCTTGAAAACGATCCGCAGCATTTCCAACTGTCACAATTTCTCTCTGTTGAATGGCTTCCTGTCCAGCAAATAAATCGACCATTTTGCCTTCTTCTGTCATAGCAATTGCATTCATCGTGAAATCACGACGTTTTAAATCCTCTTCTAATGAACGAACAAATTGAACACTACTAGGTCTTCGAAAATCTTCATATTCGCTTTCTGTTCGAAAAGTAGTTACCTCATAGGGCTCACCATTTTCTACAACAATTACAGTTCCATGCTCAAGACCAACAGGAACATTTCTTGGGAATATAGCCATCACTTCTTCTGGTAGAGCAGATGTCGCAATATCAATATCTCCAATCGGCCTATCGATAATAAGATCTCGTACGCTCCCACCAACAAAATAAGCCTCATGTCCTTGTTGCTTTAATGTCTCAATAATAGAACTAGCTTTTTTAAATCTTTCCATTTTTGTCATCCCTTAGTACGTCATAGTAAATCGTTTCATATTGTGAAACAATTTTTTCTGAGCGAAATTGCTCATAAACACTTTCTCTTGCTCGTTCTCCCATATTACGGTGAAGTTCCTCGTCCTTTAATAGCTGAATAGCTTGATTTGCCACTCCTGTTGTATCGCCAACTTCACATAAATATCCTGTTTCCCCGTGTTGAATAACCTCTGGAATACCTCCAACCCGCGTTCCGATACAAGGTACACCACACGCCATTGCTTCTAATAAAACAAGACCAAAACTTTCCTTCTCTGATAGAAGCAACATTAAATCACTCATCGCAAGTAGTTCTGCAACATTATCTTGCTTCCCTAGGAATAAAACGCGATCTTCAATATGTAAATTCTTCACTATCTGTAAAATCGTACAGAATTCTGGTCCGTCTCCAACAAGAAGCAACTTCGCATCTACTTCTTTAACAATTTTAGCAAATGCGTGAACAACATCCTGCACACGTTTCACTTTACGGAAATTCGAAATATGAATAAGTACTTTTTCACTCTCACTTATACCATATTCTTTCTTTAATTGAGACATATTACGCTTGAAATATACACGTTCGTCTATAAAGTTATATACTGTTTGAATTTCTTTACTTGGTTTTACAAGCTCATGTGTTTCGTTAATTAATGAATGCGAGACAGCAGTAACAACATCCGATTGCTCAATACCAAAACGAATTAAATTATTTAACGAAGGGTCGGAACCTAACACAGTAATATCTGTTCCATGTAAGGTTGTAACAATTTTAATACGCTCTCCGATCATTTGTTTTGCTAAATATGCACAAATTGCATGTGGTATTGCGTAATGCACATGTAAAATGTCTAAGTTTTCTCTTTGTGCAACCTCGGCCATTTTACTTGCTAACGCTAAATCGTATGGTGGATATTGAAATACAGAGTATTGATTTACCGTCACTTCATGAAAATAAATGTTTGGATATACTTTATTTAACCGGAATGGTAAACCCGATGTAATAAAGTGAATTTCATGCCCACGTTCCGCCAATTGCTTTCCTAATTCTGTTCCAACAACTCCAGAACCACCTACAGAAGGATAACATGTAATACCTATTTTTAATTTCATTTACATCCCCCTAATAAATCAGCATGTAATAAAACCGGTTTCTTACTCATAAATCCCTCGGCATACAAGACTCCAACTTCTTTTCCAAACATCTTCTCACGAGCAATCACAGTTTCAACGTAACCTTCTGTTAACGGTGTCTTAACACCATCACTCCCTGTTGAAAACTGACTTTCATACGCTTCTAATGCTTCCACCTTTATAGAGAGGTACTCACTTATATCTATACAAAAATTCGGTTTATGAAAACCATTAATCATATAATTATAAAAAGACTCCACACGATGTGGTGAAAGTTCCGGCATATATTTACGGATTCCTGCTGAAAAAATAGCCTCTTCCACAAGCTTTGCACAATTTGCATGATCTGGATGGCGATCTTCATAGTACGGCGCAAAAACTAGTTTTGGTTTATATGTACGGATCACCTTGACAATTTCACGTATATACTCTTCTTTCATATACAAACCACGGTCTGGCATCGCTAAATTCAGCCTCGTTTTTACTCCCATTATACGAGCTGCGACCTTCGCTTCTTCTTTTCTCAACTCTATCGTTCCATTTGAAGAAAGATCAGCTTCTGTTAAATCACAAATACCTACTTCATACCCTTGCTTTGTATATTTAGCGATGGTACCAGCCATGCCGATTTCAACATCATCGGCATGAGCACCAAACGCTAATATATGTAATCCACTCATAATTGTTCCCCTCATTTTCTTAACTTACGATAATCTAAATCTCCTCGCTCTAATGCGTGCATTAACATTTCAGCACTTGCCATATTCGTTGCAAGTGGAATCGCATATACATCACATAAACGAAGTAATGCATTCACATCCGGTTCATGCGGCTGTGCTGTTAATGGATCGCGGAAGAAAATCACCATATCTAAATCGTTCTTTGCAATCATTGCACCAATTTCTTGATCTCCACCAAGAGGGCCAGATTGATATCTTGTTACAACTAATCCAGTCGCTTCCATAATGCGAAGCCCTGTCGTTCCTGTTGCAAATAATTCATGTTGTTCAAAAATTGGTTTATATGCGTATGCAAACGAAACCATATCATTTTTCTTTTTGTCATGTGCGATTAAGGCAATTTTCATCCGTTGTCTCCCCTTTAGTCGATAATATTTTCTAAACCGTACACAAGATGATCAAGGTTCATTACTGTCTCAATTGATAGTTTTACACCTGACATAAATGATGCACGATTGAATGAATCATGACGAACTGTTAACATTTGTCCATCTCCACCAAACATTACTTCTTGGTGTGCAATAAGCCCTGGCAAACGTACACTATGAATGTGAATACCGTCTACATTTGCACCTCGTGCACCTGCTAGTTGCTCTACTTCATTTGGATGACCTTGCTGCTTTGATTCACGATTTTGACGAATTAACTCTACCGTTTTTACAGCTGTACCAGATGGTGCGTCTAATTTTTGATCATGATGTAATTCAATTACCTCAACATCTTGGAAATATTTCGCTGCCATTTGTGAGAATTTCATCATAAGAACTGCACCAATTGCAAAGTTTGGAGCAATAATTGTTCCTACTGCTTTTTCTTTTGCATTCTCTGTTAAACGTGCCAATTCTTCTTCTGTAAATCCAGTTGTACCAATAACCGAACGAAGTCCACGCTCAACTGCAAGTGTAACGTGTTGTTTCCCCACTTCTGGTGTTGTTAAATCTAACAACACATCTGCTTCTACTTCATCTAAACAAGTATGTAAATCAGCGTAAATCGGCGCATGTAATGCTGGCATGCCAGGTAAATCAGAAATCTTCTCACCACCATGCTTATAATCCACTGCTGCTACTAAATTAAAATGTTCCGTTCTTTCCATAAGAAGGACTGCTTCATGTCCCATACGTCCTCTTGGTCCGGCGATAATTACTTTAATTTCTTTCATTATTCTTTCTCTCCCTCATCAATACGTGTCCAGCGATCTTTATCACGTGTATTAAATTTATTCATTACAATGTTATGTGCTGTCTCTAAATCAATATTTAAACTATTTGCCATACAAATCATAACAAATAATACATCTCCAAGCTCTTCTTCAATACTTCTTTCTTTTTCAGTTGTTTTCTTCGGTTTCTCGCCATAATAATGATTTACCTCTCTTGCAAGCTCTCCCATTTCTTCCGTTAAACGAGCCATCATTGCAAGCGGACTGAAATAACCTTCTTTAAACTGACCAATATATGCATCTACTTCTTTCTGCATATCTTTCATCGTTTTTGCTTCCATACTATTCACCTCTAATCCTTCCTCTTTCATGTTAGCCAATTCATCGCGATTTGACAAATATTATTCCCCGCCAAACACCTATTTGCGACCCATTTTTGGATAGACTATAATAAAGTGAAACTTCTTTTGCGATTTTTTTGCAAAAGATTAGTTGAACTAATCGGGTTCCTATGGCTGGTTCGCCTTTCTTCAGAGCTTTATCTCCTAACAGCCGTTGGTACGGGGTAAAGTGAAACTTCTTTTGCGATTTTTGCAAAAGATCAGCCCACACCAATCGGGTTCCTACGGCTGGTTTGCCCCTCTTCTTTGCTTCATCTCCTATCAGCCTTTAGAGCGGGATAAAGTGAAACTTTCTTTTGCACTTTTCACAAAAAATCAGTCCACATCAATCAGGTTCTTACTATTTTCACTAGCAACTAGAAATTACTTATTATTATGTTTTACCGTTTCAGCGGAGCAATGCAATCATTACATAATTAGGGGGATTTCTATATGACATCAAAATTGAAGATGCGAAATATTATTTTTATTTTAATTGGTTCCGCTATATTTTCTTTCGGTATTGTCAATATCAATATTGAAAACCACCTTGCAGAGGGTGGGTTTACTGGTATTACACTATTATTGTATTTTTTATTTAAGTTTGATCCTTCCTACTCAAACTTAATTTTAAATATCCCTATATTTTTTATTGGCTGGAGGTTACTTGGCAGAACGACATTTTTATATACATTAATTGGAACCTTTAGCGTATCTTTATTTCTATGGATTTTCCAGCGTTACGAAGTACTCAACTTACATTTAAACTTGCAAAATGATATGACACTCGCAGCTTTATTCGCCGGGGCATTTATCGGTATCGGCCTTGGAATAATATTTAAATATGGCGGGACTACTGGCGGTGTAGATATTATCGCACGACTAGCGCACAAATATGTTGGCTGGAGTATGGGGAAAACAATGTTTATGTTTGATGCTGTCGTTATCGTCGTCTCTATTCTTACATATTTATCATACCGCGAGGGCATGTATACGCTAGTTGCTGTTTTTATCGGTGCTAAAGTCATTGATTTTATGCAAGAAGGAGCTTATGCTGCCAAAGGAGCGACTATTATCTCAGAGAAAAACGATGAAATTGCTGCCAAAATTTTATCTGAAATGGAGCGCGGAGCAACCTTTTTAAAAGCTGTTGGATCGTATACAAAAGTGGAACGTAATGTATTGTATTGCGTTGTTGCTAAAAATGAAATCGTGAAATTAAAGAATATCATTACTTCTGTAGATCCTCATGCTTTTGTCGCTGTAAGTGATGTACATGATGTAGTTGGTGAAGGATTTACGTTAGATGAAAATAAAAACCCTTTACATAATTAAATGTAACTAGAAAAGCGCCTTAGCTTTTCTAGTTTTTTATTACAAGTCTTTTAAGCTTCTCAAAATCCTCATGAATAAGCTCCAATAAACTCCGATTATAAAAAATGGAAGCTGGATGAAAAGTCGGAAAAACATGATATTCTTTCTCTGACCATGTAAACTCTGCACTTTGCATATCCTTTAATTTTTGAATGGGCTGTTTTAATAATTGCCCGTGTACATCTGTGATTTTTTTATTTTTTCCTGTTAAACGTTGAAGACCGATATTTCCAAGCGTGACGATAAACTTCGGATGTATTTTCTCTAATTCATAATCTAACAAAGGCGCATGGGCAATTATTTCTCCCTGATTTGGCGTTCTATTATACTTTTTTTGTATGATTTCACCATTTCGTTCTTTTTTCTCTCGCCATTTATAAGGTCTACTCCGAACAGCGCTCGTAATATATACTTCTTCCCTTGTAACGTGAATACGCTCTAAAAAAACCATTAATTGTTTTCCCGCCCTCCCGCTAAACGGAATCCCATTATGAATTTCTGTTTCACCAGGTGCTTCTCCTAACAACATAAATTTGGGATTTTCAGGACCTTGTCCACTTAAAAAACCTTCTAGTTGATAAGGAGCACTACGCTTTTGCACTTGTTTTACTAAATGGTCTGGATATTTCATTTCCCCCACCACCTTTCCGCATTACTTCTATTATTTCTATTTGCAATACATTATATAATTCAATCCACACAACAAAAAAAGACTATCAAAATTGATAGTCTTTAGTCGTCGCTACGCTGCATACCAGTATACATTAATACGAGACGTAATAATTCAAATACAGCTACAGCTGCAGCTGCTACATATGTTAATGCTGCCGCATTTAATACTTTACGAGCTTGCCCATATTCATCTGTTGATACAATACCTAACGCTTCAATTTGTTGCATTGCGCGCTTTGACGCATCAAACTCAACTGGCAATGTAACGAGCTGGAACACAACACCTGCTGCCATTAAAATGATACCTAATAACAATAGTTTTGACATTGTCGCAAATATACCAATCATAATAAATACCCATGATATATTCGATCCAAAATTAGCCACAGGAACTAACGAATGACGAATACGCATAAAGTTATAATCTTGTGCATCTTGAATTGCGTGTCCTACTTCGTGTGCTGCAACTGCTGTACCAGCAACTGAATGTCCATAATAGTTATCTGTTGATAATCGAACCGTCTTAGCGGTTGGATCATAATGGTCTGATAAATGACCTGGTGTTTCTTCTACAGCTACGTTGTATAATCCATTTTCATCTAAAATTTTTCGAGCCACTTCCGCTCCTGTCATACCTGATGTTGAATAAACTTGTGAATACTTGCTATAGGCACTACGTACTCTTGACTGTGCATACAACGGTATGATCATTATGATCGCGAAGTAAATTAAATAAAACATCATGAACCTCCATTGAAGTTTTAATTATAGTACTTCTCATTCTATTTTCTTCTGCCACTATTGTCAATGAATAAACCTTACAATCCATATCTTTATTTATTGCATTATCTATTTTTAGAATGTACATTACTTTTTCTTTTTTCTCTCTCTCCTTTATACTTTCTCCATCCAACATAAGTTAATGTGAATAAAATAAGTCCCCCAGTAATTGTCATAAACCAAATGAGAGAGGGTGCAATTTCATCTTTTTTTACTGTGTGAAATATCTTTTGCAAATCCCCTTTAATAATCCCTAATTGCATTTGGCCGCCTTTCGTTTTTAACATAACGTTACGAAATTCATCTAAATAAGATAAATGAACATTTACACGCTGGACCTCGTTTTCTGGCAAAGCAATCATTAAGCTTGGATAAATAATATTGAATTCATTTAAAAACGTATTTAACGTTTGTTGAAACTGCCCAGCATCTTCTTTTTCCATCGCTTTTTCCATTTGAGAAAAGGCATCCATTACTTTCCTTTCTCTTTCCATCCAAAGTGGTTGATATTTCGATACTTGTGCATCAACAGCAAGTTGTAATGCCAGCACATTATCAATTTTAGCTTGCTTACCTAAACCTTCTTCAGAGAGCGATTGTTGCGCCTTATCGTAAGCTAAAGAAATAACTCTAACTTGATCTGGTGTTACTTCCTGCTTCTTTTCATTCCCCTTTATTAAAAACTGCTCCGAGAAATGTTGTAATACTTGTACCGCTTTTTCATCTTCATTACGCTTCACTAACTGTAACGAGTCGTCTAACAACCCTGTTAGCTCATTCCACTCTTCAGCATATATACGTAACGGAAACATTATAATTAGAAATGCTATCAATCCAATTAATGTTCTCTTCATCCCGGTCCCCCCTTAACTACTAGTACAAAATATGTTAATTTGGACAAGAATAGAACAGAACTAGACCGAAAAATATATTATCGTTTTACAAAGAAAAAAATTCTCTTTAAGCAGAGAATTTTTTCTGTGACATCCTTTTCTTTTTTACGAGATATCTATATAAGCTGTAACAAAGTATACTCCCACCTAAAATGAATAATAAAATAGCACACGCAGCATGCATAAAGAACTCTTCTGGTAACATTAATATAATTGGATCCTTTTCAGGATCAAAAACCCAATAATCATTACTAAATAAAAGTTTATGGAATAATACAAAACTCTTTTCAAAATTAATAGCAATTGGTAACATAAGCGCTATCGGAAAAATGATTGTTAAAATCGATCCGTGCAGTAAAAACTTTTCATTTTTCTTTTTTAATAAATAAATTCCGCCTATCACTGCAATCATAATTGTCGCATACATCACATATTGAATCTTTACTAAAATATTTTTAACATCTACAAAATGAATACGGCCATTTGTGGACATATCTAATGTGGGCAAATGTAATGCTCCGTCATAAAACGGGGATAAATATGTAATAAGCACATCGTAATTTCTTTTAATTTCATCCTTCGTCATATCCGCTAAATCAGGAATATTTAAAAAATCAATTTCAAAATAATACAACCATTTTCCATACACAACTGCCGTTGTTGCTAGTGCAAAAATAGAAAATGCTATGCTATATGAAACAACTAAAGTAATCAATCGATCCAATATTTTTGTACCACTCTTATTTTTCTCCATGTTCTCCCCCTAAATGTTCTAACCATCATAAAGAAAATTGTTTTCTTTGCTCACGTAAGCAACAATAATATGTAATACATAGTACAGCAATACTTAACCAAAACGTAAAATAACCAATTTCCTCTACAAACAAATGCATAATTCCATATCGCGGCATTTGCCAAAATAAATAATCAATTGCATCGTTATGCAACGTCCACACAGCTGCTACTATAAAATGCCATTTTTTTATACGATAGAATGGAGCATATAAAAATCCTTGTATTGCCATCGCGAAGTGCGAAAGCATTAACATGTAGCCCATAAGGCCTATAGGCCCTTTTACGTAAATCATAATCGCGTTTACAACAACAGCCCAAATACCATATTTTATTAAAGTTACAATCGCTAACGCTTCTATTAATCCCCAGTTTCTCTTTGCCAAAAAAGCAATTAAAACAAAGACAAAAAAGAGAGTCGCCATAGGACTATCTGGTACAAACGGCCAAAATATAGGTGACGTTTCTTTCAATTGATTTCCGTACCATATAAATCCATAAATTGTACCTAATAAGTTAACAATTAATAAAAATAATAATACCGAGCGTTGTCTTAACATTGCATACAAGTACACCAATCCGTATGTCCAACACCTTTCAAGCAAAGTAATTCATTCACTAAATCCTACTCTATTATAACAAACTTCATCCAACTAAATAAAAAAGCTGACTACAAATTTTGTAGTCAGCTTTTTTATTATTTTTTATTATACTTTGCAACGAATTCCGAAAGCTTCTTCAGTTCCTCATCCGTACCTTTAAATACACCTTTAGGCATTGAACCTTTTCCCTCTTTCGCAATTTTAGCAATTTCTTCTGGCTTTAAAGTTAAGTTTTGCAGTGCCGGTGCTGCTGCCCCGCCTTGTAAATTGTCACCATGACATGTTAAACAAGTATTTTTTTGCATTAATTTATAGCCATCATCATTTTTATCAACTGGCGCTGTTTTTACAATTGCTCCTTGTTTTTTTGCAGCTTCCCAGTCATGGTGTGCTACAGATTCCCAAGTTAAAAAGATAATCGATGCAATTGCTAAAAGCATAAATCCAGTTGCCACAGGACGCTTCAATGGACGTCTTTCTGGACCTCGATCAAGAAATGGAGCTAACAGTAATGCTCCAAACGCAATCCCTGGCATAATAAATGCTCCAATTACAGTAAATGAACCGGAAGCATACGAATACTTTAATAACTGATACAAGAATAAGAAATACCAATCTGGAAGTGGTATATATCCAGCATCTGTTGGGTCCGCCATTCTCTCAAGCGGCGACGGATGCGCCACTGTTAAACATAAATAACCGATTAAAAAAACTGCACCAACCATCCATTCTTTTAACAAGAAGTTCGGCCAAAATGCTTCTGTTTTCCCTGGGTATTCAGAATAGTCTTTTGGAATATTTGGTTTCCGAGCTACTGGTACCCGAGAATCTCCTACAAACTTCATCCCTTTGCCGCGATGCATAATCTCCCTCCTTTAGTTCTTTCCCCTTTAATTTAGCAATCTCTTATAGTGGACCGGAAATACCTTGTTTGCGAATCATGATGAAGTGGAAGGCCATTAAACCTAGAAGTGCTGCTGGTAAGAAGAAGACGTGAATAGCAAAGAAGCGAGTTAATGTTTGAGCGCCAACAATTTCGGAATGACCAGCGAGTAATGTTTTAATATAAGGACCAATGAGCGGTGTTTGCTCTGCAATTTGAATCCCTACTTTTGTAGCAAATAAAGCTTTCATATCCCACGGTAATAAATATCCGGTAAAACCAAGACCTAACATAACAAAGAAAATAAGAACACCAACAATCCAGTTTAACTCACGGGGCTTTTTATACGCACCTTGGAAGAAAACTCTGAGTGTATGTAAAAACATCATTACAATTACGAGACTAGCACCCCAGTGGTGCATACCACGAACAATTTGCCCATAAGCAACTTCATTTTGTAAATAGTAAACTGATTCCCAAGCATTTTTAATATCAGGCACATAATACATCGTCAAAAACATTCCAGATAAAATTTGAATTACAGTAACGAAAAAGGTAAGTCCTCCAAAGCAATAGACGAATGCAGAAAAGTGATGTGCCGGGTTTACATGTTCAGGTACTTCATGATCAGCGATATCACGCCATATTGGTGTAATATCTAATCTTTCATCCACCCAATCATAAATTTTATTTAACATCTACTTTGCACCCCCTCTTGGCTTCGCTTTTCCTAGATACAGCGTTCCATCTTTCACTTTAGACTCGTACACATCAAGCGGAGCAAGGGGTGGCGTACCTTTAATGTTAATCCCATCTTTTGTATAACGCCCCCCGTGACATGGGCAAAAGAATTGATTCGGATGTGCTTTGTCCGAATTCCAGTTAACTGTACATCCTAAATGTTTACATACTGGAGAGAACGCAACAATGTCTCCGCTTTCATCTTTATGAACCCAAGCTGATTTTGGTTCTTCAGACTTGTACCAACCATCAACCTGCTTCACTTTAAAATCGAAACGCTTCGGCTCTGTTGTAATATCCTTTACTTGCGCAACAGCAACCATATCCGTTCCCGCTTCTTTTCTTAACACCGGATCAAGCGCAAATCGCGTCATCGGCATTAAAATACCGGCAGCCATAAAGCCTCCTACCCCTGTGAGTGTGTAATTTAAAAATTGTCTTCTTGACACGCGATGTTCTTTCTCGCTCACGAAAATTTCCCCCCTCTATCAGAAATTGTCCCCTCGTGATAAATTATATAAAAAATAAAAACTAGGACACTATCATGATATAATACGCTCATGCACAGGTCAATATCATACTACTCATAATAATAAGAACTTTCTGTTTATTATAAGTTTCCCCATTTCTCTTCCAACATCACCATTATATTTTTTATATGTGCATGAATAACTTCTCTTTTTGCTTGATCACTAAATTGTTCTAATGCTAATGAAGGAAACCAAAACAAATCTCCCTGTAACTCTTGCATATCCTCTTTCCATGAAAAATCACTTGTAACATAAGCAATATGCTTAAAACCTTCACTTCGTAAATGATTTGTCCATTCTTGCAAACGACCTTTTTCATTCTTTTGACTTTCTACCAAATACGTAAACGCAGGCAGTAAAAGCACTCTTCCCTTATACTCTCTTTCCAATTCCGTGCTCAACAATTCGATAAATTCACCTTGTTCTACAACCATTTTCATTTCTTTTGCTGCCGAAATTGATAACAGCGGTATTACTCCTGTATCAACATACTCTCTTGCTTGCTCAAACTGTTCCACATCTTTTACAATCCACTTCAAATTCCTTCCCTCCTTCACTTGCAAATGACAGAACTTTCACTTTATATATATTAAACCATACTAAAAGAGGTAAAAAAAGAAAAACTACCCAATATAGGTAGTTTTTCTTGATGAAAGTCTGAAATTTGTAAAAATTTATTAATCCAAATAAATTCTATAAAGTTTTTAACTCTGCCGTTAATCTATGAAACGCTTCCTTATCTTGCTTATCTAACGCTTCATCAATTTGTTTCAAAAGGCGTTCTCTCCTAAACGAAAATACACTTTCTTCCAAAAACCTTTCTGCAAGTAAACGATCTTTTTCATTTACTTCAATATGCTTTGGTAGATATGGGTTTTCTTCTAATACAGCTACATAATTCGCATTTTGAAACGATGATTTAAAGTTGAGTTGAATATAAATATCCTCATCTCGATTTAAACGAATATCATGAAACGATTTTTCAGCATCTGTTGTCATAACATTTTGTTTAAAAAAGTGAAACGGTGTGTCTTTCACACAATTCGCTGACATCACTAAGCCACGCGGACAATATTTTGCATGCTCTACGAAGTGGACTTTATGCATCAATTGGTCGTGACTCATTAAATAATTCAGAATCCATACACATTCACGCTGTTTCAGTTGGTAATTATTCAAAAACCATTTTACAAAATCCTTCTTCTCGTTTACAGAAACAGGGGTATTCATAGCAATTAAGTCCCTCCTCTGTCTTTCTCTTTTCTTTTTAGATTCAAGAAGCGGCATTCAGTTTCCTTCCAACTTATGAAAAATCCTCTAAATTATATAACAACTCTTCAATATGAATTTGTGTCGGGTCTAGTTGTAATAACTGGGTAAATACTTCTTTCGCCTCTTTTCGTTTTCCTTCTTCCAATAAGAAATAACCGTACTCTTCTAAGAAGTCTGGATGATTCTTAAAAGAAGTATATGCACTTTCATAGTGTTTTAATGCATCCGAATACATTTCTAATTGTTTTTTTGCATACGCAAGATCCCAAAGTAGTTGTGTATCTGGTTCTCCACTATCAATAGCACGCTCTACAATTGCAATTAACTCTTCGTACTTTTCTTGTTCTTTTAAGATATATGCATATTTTAATGTTGCACCTAAATGCCCTGGATCTAACTCAAGCGCTTTTTGAAGAACTTCCTCTGCTTCTACTATTTTTCCTAATTTCGCCGCAATGTTCGCTAACTCTACATAAAATGGAACTGAAAGCTCATCTACTTTAATTCCTTCATGAAGCGTTTCATAGCTTTCTTGAAGCATTCCTTCTTTTTCATAGCTTTTCGCTAAATACATGTACAGTGATGCGTACTCAGGGTCTAATTCTTTTAGTTCTTGCCAAGCACCAATTGCTCTCTGATATTCTTCACCTTGGTATAATGTGAAGGCATATCCAAATAATGAGTGAATATCTTTTTGTTCCTCTAGGCCTGCTTCATAATAAGAAATCGCTTCTTCCCAGTTTCCAATCGCGCTTAACGTTTCTGCGAGGCGAAGTGCGATCACAACACCACCCATTACTTTATGTTCCGCTAATAGCGATTCATAATAAGTAATTGCCTTTTGTTCTTCACCTTTACTACTATATAATTCTGCTAACCCAAACGTAATAACAGGTTCATCAGGCATCATTTCTTTCGCCTTTAATAGTTTTTGCTCTGCTACATCATCAAAACCTTGCATTTGGAATAAATCTGCAACAAGTAATAACGATTGAACATATAAATCGTCATTTTCTGGAATATCATGAAGCACTTCAATCGCTTCATCTTCTTTATCTAGATCAATATATAATTCTGCTAAAAATACAGTGAATTCACTTTCTTCTGGATACAGTAAACGTAAGTCTTCAGTAATTGCTAATGCCTCATCTGTAAATCCAAGTGTATGATAGTAACGAGCGATATCATACTTCTCTTCATCATTCGCAATTTTTAATTGTTCTTTTAATAATTGTAATCCTTTTTCCGCTTCACCATTTTCAATATATGAAACAGCTTGTTCAAACTTTTGCATAAACGTCTCCTTTAATTCTAAAAAATATTCTCTTCTGTTCATTTATCATAAGCAACTCACTGTTAGAACGCAACCTTTAGAATGAGCATGCTTCTTCTTATACTTCTTCCTACAGAGTAGTTAATTGTTCAAAAGGTTCGGATATGACACCGATACCTTATCATCATCTTCTATTGTACCGCTTTCTTTTATGACCGTGCAAATAACTTCTCTCACTAATTATCAAGCCATACAAACCGTGGTTTACAGAATAACTTAATTAGCAGTCTTCAACCTTTATTTTGAATGCGATAAAAAAGGCTCCTATAATAGGAGCCTTCACAATCTCTTAAGAATATGTTTCTTCTTTCTGTACTTGCTCATTTACAAGCTCTTTCAGTAACTCTATAATTTCATCATTTTCTTCCTTCAAACCGATAGTAATACGAATACCATCATCGATACCAAATGCAGCACCAGAACGAACGATATATCCTTTTTTCATTAATCGTTCGAAAGCTTCATTACCTGGTATACCGAGTTTTAAGAAAATGAAATTTGTTTGAGATGGATAATAGAATACGTTATATTCTTTACAAAATGCATAATACTGATTTAAACCTTCAGCATTCTTTTGCACACAATCTTGTAAAAAGGCTTGATCTTCTAATGCAGCGAGTGCTACAGATTGGGCTACAGTTGATGTATTGAATGGTAACCTAGCTACTTCTAGCTGTCCGATTAACTTCGCATCCCCAATCGCATATCCGATACGAAAAGCAGCTAAACCATATGCTTTTGAAAACGTGCGTAAAACCATAAGATTTTCATACTTTTCAAGAAGTGGTAATGTTTGCGGATAGTCTTCTGCTTCCGCGTATTCATAATATGCTTCGTCCATAATAACGAGAGCCGACTTAGGAACTGATTCTAAAAATGAAAGTAATTTTTGTTTCTCAACATATGTACCTGTTGGATTATTCGGATTACAAATCCATACAATTTTCGTTTTCTCATCTACTTGCTCTAGCATTGCATCTAAATCGTGAATACCATCTTTAAGTGATACTTCACGAACTTCTGCTCCTTCAATAACAGCATGGTGATGATATTGTGAAAACGTAGGATTCGCCATTACAACGTTTGTTCCTTCATGTAGTAACGCTCGGCTAATCATTTGAATGACTTCATCTAATCCACTACCAAATAGTAGTTGTTCTGCTTTTACACCTAAATGTTCCGCTACTTTTGTCCGAAGTTCAAAGGCATATCCATCTGGATAAAGGGCATATTGGCTCGCTAAAGAAGTTAATGCTTCTGTCACACGTGCTGAGCAACCGAATGGATTTTCATTGGATGCTAATTTCACAATTTTTGATAAACCATATTCTCTTTTTACTTCTTCAATGTTTTTCCCAGGCACATACGCTCTCAAAGTTAACAATTGCTCTTTCACTCTCATTTTTCTTCCCCCAGTCATTTCATTCAATTTGATTACAATACGGTTATAGCCCCTTACTGTAATCTTTTGTCATAACCATCACTATTACGAGAATACCTCTAAATGAGCACTTCACAGCACTTCGCTATCATTTTAAACCATATCTTTTTGAAATGCCTCTAACGCAATATGAACAGTCTCATCTGAAATAGATACGACATTCACTACCCCATATTCCTGCATAAGCACCATATGAATTGCTCCTGCATTTGCTTTCTTATCTTGTTTCATCAATTGAACGAGGCGCTCTACATTCAAATCGCTTGGCATTTTTGGATAGCCGTATTTCAAGAACCACTGCTTCATATCTTCATAAGCAAGATCAACCTTGTACACTTGCTCACTTAAAAATATGGCGAATAACATTCCAACCGCTACACCGTCACCGTGAGTAATATTTCCATACCCTAGCTCTTTTTCAAGAGCATGTCCTAACGTATGTCCAAAATTCAAATGAGCACGTACACCCTTCTCTGTTTCATCTTGTGACACAACATTTGCCTTTACAGGAATCGCCTTCGTTAATATATGGATTAACTTCTCATCATGAAGATCCGCTAATGTTTGCACTTCTTCTTTTAACCAATGGTATAGCTCCACATCACCGATAAGAGCATGCTTTATCACCTCTGCATAACCTGAACGCCACTCTTTTTCAGGAAGAGACTGTAAAAAAGGTGTATGATATACAACTGCTTCTGGCTGATGGAATGCACCAATCATATTTTTACCTAACGGATGGTTAATCGCTACTTTCCCACCCACTGCGCTATCGTGCGCTAATAAAGTTGTCGGAACCTGCACAAAGCGAATACCACGCATAAACGATGCAGCAACAAAACCAGCTAAATCTCCAATCATTCCGCCTCCAAGTGCAAGAATTAAAGAATTTCTATCTAATTTATTTTCAAGAGCTGACGTATGAGCCGCATAGAAATTTTCGAAAGACTTCTCTTTTTCGCCACTTGGTACAACAAACGAAAACACGTGCTGCTCTACTTGTAATGCATCGATAACTGTCTGTAAATGTAGTGATGCAACAGCTTCATCTGAAATAATCATTACGTTAGATACCGCTGGCTGCATATTTTGAACGATCGTTGTTAAGTTTGACAACACTTCTTTACCAACATGTACATCATATTCTTTTGATTTCGTTTGAATATGTATGTTTCCCATTAAAATCCCCTCGCATATTCATTATGTTTCTCAATATTTTCACGAATTAGTTCCATACGATCTAATCCGAATTGTTCTATTAAAGCTGTCGCTAATTCCCAAGCCACAACCGCTTCTGCAACGACACTAGCTGCTGGCACTGCACAACTATCTGAACGTTCAATGCTCGCTGTAAAAGGCTCTTTCGTATCAATATCTACACTTTGAAGAGGTTTATAAAGTGTAGGTATCGGTTTCATCACACCGCGCACAACAATTGGCATTCCAGTCGTCATACCGCCTTCTAATCCCCCTGCATTATTTGTTCTTCGTGTATATCCATGCTCCTCATTCCACAGAATTTCATCATGAACTTCACTTCCTGGTCTATGCGCTGCTTCAAAACCAATTCCAATCTCGACACCTTTAAAAGCATTAATACTCATAATTGCAGCTGCTAATTTCGCATCCAGTTTTCGATCATAATGCACGTAGCTACCTACTCCAATTGGCATCCCTTCCACAATTACTTCAACGATTCCACCAATTGAATCACCATTTGCTTTCGCATCATCAATCGCTTTCATCATTTGGTTACCAGCTTCGTCATCTAAGCAACGTACAGGAGATGCTTCGGTAATACTCTTTAATTCTTCAATTGAACTATACGTAATCTCCTTAGCTTGTACACCGCCAATTTCAATTACATGGCCCGCTACTTTAATACCAAGTTCTGCTAACACCTTTTTAGCAACCGCACCAGCAGCAACACGCACCGTCGTTTCGCGCGCTGACGAACGTTCCAGTACATTCCTCATATCTCTATGACCATATTTAATCGCACCATTTAAATCAGCATGCCCAGGCCTTGGTTTTGTCACTTTCCTTTTCATCTCTTTTTCTTCTTGCTCAGTTAAAGGCTCCGCCCCCATAATTTTTGTCCAGTGTGCAAAATCACGATTTTCAACAACAAGTGCAATAGGGGAACCTAATGTTTCTCCATGTCTAACACCACTTAAAATTTGCACTTGATCCGTTTCAATTTGCATGCGTCTACCGCGCCCATATCCCTTTTGCCTTCTAGCTAACTCTTCGTTTATATCATCTGCTACTAAAGACAATCCTGCCGGAACACCTTCTATAATCGTTGTAAGTTGTGGACCATGAGATTCACCAGCTGTAATATATCGCATACGTTATTCCTCTTTTCGTATATGTATTTATCTCACTATATTAACTTTTATCATTCTAAAAATATTAAAGAAATTATATCATAAATCGACCATTTTCTTATTCTATATTTCCGATAGTCCTAATTTAAATATCAATATATCATAACAGTTCAAACTTCGTAACTAACTGAAAATAAAAAAAGTGCAAGAAGAATACCCCTATTCTCCTTGCACTTTTTACTATTATCACAGTGATTAAAGCGTTTACAAATTATTTCAAAATAATTAGTAAATCCATTCATTCATTAATTTTGAGTAGTCAACTAATTCTTCTTCTTTAAAGAAAATAGCAATCTCGCGCTCTGCGCTTTCTAAAGAATCAGAACCATGGATAATGTTTTTCGCAACAGTTACACCGAAATCTCCACGAATTGTTCCAGGAGCTGCTTCATGTGGTCTTGTTTTCCCCATCATGTTACGAGCTGTATCTACTACACCTTCACCTTGCCATACCATTGCGAATACAGGTCCAGATGTAATAAAGTCTACTAACTCACCAAAGAAAGGTTTTTCCTTATGCTCAGCGTAGTGTTGTCCAGCAATTTCTGGAGTGACTTGCATTAATTTTGCACCAACTAATTGAAAGCCTTTTTTCTCAAAACGAGCTACAATTTCCCCAATGAAGGCACGTTGTACACCGTCTGGTTTTACCATTAGAAATGTTTTTTCCATAAAAAATCTCTCCACTTCTGAATTATGTATGTAATTGTATATCCCCACACACATATTATCACCCTTATCACAATTGTGCAATAGTTTTGAAATAGAGAGATTATTTTATTTTTTAGAATAAACCTTAAAATTTTCGTTTTCCAATATACTTTGCAACATTTTGTAATGCGTACTTTGCTTTTCCACGTGGGAGTGGTTTTATTATTTCTAAAGCTTTATGTAAATAACGTTCACTAAACGCAAATGCTTGATCAATTGCTGTACTATTTTTTACAGCATCAATAATTTCTTGCATTTCACTTGCTGTTGAATTTTCATGTACAGATGTGATTTTCTGACGAAGTACGGGATCTTCCATCGCATATAAAGCAGGAAGTGTAATATTCCCTTGTAGTAAATCTCCACCAGCAGGTTTTCCAAGTTTCTCTTCTGTAGAAACGAAGTCTAAAATGTCATCAATAATTTGATAAGACATTCCTACAAAATACCCATACCAAAATAGACGATTTACCGTATCACGATTAGCACCAGCAGCAATCGCTCCCAATTGACAACTCGCGGCAATTAATAATGCTGTTTTTCGCTTTATTCTTCTTAAATACGTTCTTAAATTTTGGTCATAATTGTATTTATCTTTAATTTGTTCAATTTCACCTTTACAGACTTCTAAAATAGTATGTGATAACGCTTGATGTGCCTCTGGAATTTCGATATTGGTTATACATTCAAGAGACTTAGCGAACAGATAGTCCCCTGTATACATCGCAATACGATCTCCCCATTTCGCATTCACAGTCGCACTGCCGCGTCGTAAAAATGCAGCATCAATAACATCATCGTGAACAAGAGAAGCCATATGAATAAGTTCTAACGCAACAGCAACATGCTTAATCGCATCTAACTTATAATCTCCAAATTTCCCTGCAAGCAACACAAATACAGGACGAATTCGTTTCCCACCAGCTTCAATCAGCTGTAATGCTGCCTCTTCTACTAATGGCTGTTCAGAAGCGACTGTCTTTTTTAATTCTTTTTCTATCACATTAATATCCGATCGTAAAAAAGAGTACATAAGTTGTAACTTCATATTGTTCACCTTAACCTAAAACTTCTTTTTTCTATTTTGATTCTGGTTTAATACCTAAATGCATTGCTGCTACCCCAAAAGTAAATGGTTTCACTTGCACACGTTCAAGTCCAGCTTGCTCAAACATTTGAGCCAATTCTTTCATCCCTGGGAACGTACTAGCAGATTCTTGAAGCCATGAATATTCTTTATAACTTTTCGCAAACATCTTTCCAAATAATGGCATGATATATTTAAAGTATAAAATATACCCTTGTCGAAAACCAATCATTGTTGGTTGAGATGTTTCTAAACAGATTACTTTTCCACCTGGTTTTACTACACGCGTCATTTCTTTTAATACGTGCATATAATCCGGTACGTTACGTAAACCAAACCCAATCGTCACATAATCAAACGTATTATCTTCAAACGGAAGTTCCATTGCATTCCCATGTAGAAGTTCTACTTGTTTTAATTGTAACGCCTCTACCTTTTGCTTACCGACAGATAACATATTTTCACTGAAGTCTAAGCCAACAACCTTTCCTTGCTCACCTACGGCTCCAGCTAGCGCAATTGTCCAATCTGCGGTTCCACAGCATACATCAAGCGCTTGACTGCCTGGTTGTACATCCATAATTCGCATCGTTTCTTTCCGCCACGCTTTATGTCTTTGAAAACTAATTACAGAATTCATCACATCGTATTTATCAGAAATCTTTTCAAATACGTCATGTACTCTTTCTTCTTTTGATTGTTGCATGCTCGTACCTTCTTCCAATGTAAAATTGCTTATGTCTTCTATTTATTCCTTAACACAGAATTTATTTCATTTATGTCTGTGTGATTTTCTAAAAATTGTTTTTCTTTCTTTCTCAATTCCTTCATCCAACCATTAATCACTACTTCTGCTTTATCCCCTAAAGCATCTTGCATAGCTTGAAAAACAGGTGAATGTTGCTTATCAGCATACAATTGAATTTCTTTTTGAAGGCGATTTCCACCTAATACGTATGTGATAAATGGCTTCCAATGTGATAACTGAAAATGATCACATGTTTTTTGAAGGAGCGCAGACTCAATCGTTACTATGCTTTTCATTATGTCATCCGTCGTTTCATGCGCTTTTTGGTATAACATAATTTTGTGTTCATTTATCTCTTTAATTCCTTCAGCAAGTGCACGAATTAAAACAATATCACGATTCATAGACAATAAATAATAATATAGTCCACTATAGTAATCGCCTGCAAGTACTGTTAATTGACGACATTTATGGAATCCAATCTCTTCCTCGCCTGCTTTATTCGATACCCTTTCATGCGTATCAAGCGCAATTTGTACAAGCATAATTGTTACTACGTAATGCTCAATTTGTTCTATATGTAAGTTTGCACTCTTTAAAGCACCATATAACAATGCTATCTTTTCTTCATCAATAAATGGTTCTTCAATATAGTTTATAAAATAAGGATGGCGTAATTTCTCCATCAATTTTTCTTTTATACCCGCATACCCTCCGTAGATGTCACACACAAAAAATCACCCTTGTTTTCTAATTCATAAAACTTATTATAACACATACACTCTATTTTCTATAACCAAAACTTGGCTACACCTACCATTCATGTAAGCAATCTTTCTAATCTCACTCTGTCTAGTTAAAACTATATCATTTATTTACTAAAAAAAAAAAAGAAAAGCAGTTTCCCGCTTTTCTTTACTTCGTTTTAATAAACGATAAAATTTCACTGCGCGCTGCAGCATCATTTTCAAGCACACCACGCACTGCTGTCGTTACTGTTTTCGCACCTGGTTTTTTCACACCACGCATCGTCATACACATATGTTCTGCTTCTACTACTACCATTACACCATGAGGCTCTAGTACTTCCATAATAGAGTTCGCTACTGTTGATGTAATACGTTCTTGCAGTTGTGGGCGACGTGCAATTGTATCTACGGTACGAGCTAATTTACTTAACCCTGTTACCTTTCCACCTTGCGGAATATATGCAACGTGAGCAACTCCATAGAATGGTACTAAATGATGCTCACACATCGAATAAAATGGTATATCTTTTACTAGTACAAGCTCTTCGTGATCTTCTCCGAATACTTTATGCAAATGCTCTTTCGGATCTTCATGCATACCTGAGAACACTTCTGCGTACATTTTTGCAACACGCTTTGGTGTATCAAGTACTCCCTCACGATTTGGGTCATCCCCAATCGCCTCTAAAATAAGGCGTACTGCATGTTCAATTTGTTCTAAATTAACTTTTGCCATCCGCTAGCCCTCCCGAAAACCTAAAAGTGATACGAACACATTCTAGCATATTTATGTTTTTAAAAGCAAAAAGAAGAGTTCCCAAAAAGGAAACTCTTCTTCCCTGTTAATATGTAAGGATTATTTAACCGCATCTTTTAACGCTTTACCAGGTTTGAATGCAGGTACTTTACTTGCAGCGATTTCAATCTCCTCACCTGTTTGTGGGTTACGACCTTTACGAGCCGCACGCTCACGAACTTCGAAGTTACCGAATCCGATCAGTTGTACTTTATCACCTTGTTTTAAAGCTTCTAAGATAGAATCAAAAACAGCGTCTACTGCTTTTGTTGCGTCCTTTTTAGAAAGGGAACTTGCTTCTGCAACAGCATTGATTAAATCTGTCTTGTTCATGCCATTCACCTCCTCCCAAAGATAAGACTGTATAATGATCATAAAATGAGTCTTACTTTCATTTGTAGGCAATTTTTGCAAATTCTATACTACAAAGATGTAGATAAATCATTATCAACGCCTATATTATACGATTCTCCTTTATAATTCAATATTTTTAAGGAAATTGTTACTCTTAAAATGTGAAAATCTGATGAAACTTGACAATTTACAACAATGTATTAGATAATGACTGTTTATTTTTCTATTTTATAATAAAAAAAAACAAAAAATCCCTCTACAATGAGAGGGATTTTTTCTTATAGTATAATCGCAATTAATCCGCCAGATCCTTCATTAATAATTCTTTCTAGCGTTTCTTTTAATTTATATCTAGCATTTTCTGGCATTAAAGATAATTTCGCCTGAATTCCTTCTCGAACAATCGAGCTAAGTGAACGTCCAAATATATCAGAATTCCAAATTGATAACGGGTCATCTTCAAAATCTTGCATTAAATAACGAACTAATTCTTCACTTTGCTTTTCAGTACCAATAATCGGCTCAAACGTTGACTCTACATCTACTTTAATCATATGAATAGATGGCGCTACCGCTTTTAACTTCACACCAAACCTTGAACCGTGACGAATAATTTCTGGCTCATCTAAGCTCATATCCGCTAATGCAGGTGCTGCTACACCATATCCTGTTTGCTTAACCATACGCAGTGCATCCGCCACTTGATCGTACTCTATTTTCGCATGAGATAAATCGAGCATAAGCTTTAATAAATGATCTTTCCCTCGAATTTCTACTCCTACTACTTCTTTTAAAATCTGATCATATAATTCATCTGGCGCATATAAATCAATCTCCGCCACACCTTGCCCCATATCAATGCCAGCTAGGCTCGCTCGATCAATAAATTCATATTGACTAAACTGCCAAACAACGCGATCCACATCACGAAGACGTTTTATATCCTTCACAGTTTCTTGAACTGCTTCTTGATAACTTTGACGCAACCAATGCCCTTCATTTAGCACCATTACCCAACTCGGAAGGTTCACATTCACTTCTAATACAGGGAATTCAAATAGCGCTTCACGAAGTACATTATATACATCTGTTTCTCTTAAACTCTCCACACTCATTGCAATAACCGGGATATCATATTCTTCTGATAAACTTTGGCGTAATTGCTCTGTATCTGGATGATACGGCTGTACCGTATTAATTATCATAATGAAAGGTTTTCCTACTTCTTTCAACTCATTTACAACGCGTTCTTCTGCCTCTATATAATCTCTTCTTGGAATTTCACCAATTGTTCCATCTGTTGTAATTACAACACCAATTGTTGAATGTTCTTGAATTACTTTACGCGTGCCGATTTCTGCAGCTTCATGGAATGGAATAGGTTCTTCATACCAAGGGGTATTAATCATACGCGGGCCATTCTCATCTTCATAGCCCTTCGCTCCAGGAACCGTATATCCAACACAATCTACTAATCGAATATTCACTTCAAGTCCTTCATCTACTTCGATAGAAACCGCTTGGTTTGGAACAAACTTCGGTTCCGTCGTCATAATTGTACGACCAGCAGCACTTTGAGGCAATTCATCCTGCGCTCTTTGACGGTCAGACTCATTCTCAATATTTGGAATAACTACAAGTTCCATAAATTTTTTAATGAATGTTGATTTCCCTGTTCGAACAGCTCCTACAACTCCAAAATAAATATCACCGCCTGTTCGTTCTGCAATATCTTTAAAAATATCTACCTTTTCCAAGTGATTCCCTCCCTCAAAATTTTTGGGAATAATTCCGCGTTTATAGTCAACTAATACCTTCTCTAACGTTGCCTATAATATCTGATATAATATAATGGTATTCTAGAAGTTCGGACAATATATCATATAATTTTGTCCAATTTCATATGACTATTAAAAAATATCTTTTGTTTGCATCGTAAGTTGTATAACATAAAAAACCTTTCTTCTAGAACTTATTCACTAAAAGAAAGGTTCATGACTTATCATTTTAAAAAAATTGGTTCTCCGTCCTTTACTGTGTACGGTAAAGAATAAGCTGGTACAAACGGGGAACCTTTCGAAAGTATATTTCGAATATCTTCTCCCTCTGTAAACTGCCCTTCATTTTTTTTCAAAGCGTCATATAAGTCGATTCTATAATCAACAAAAACTTCTCCTTTTTCATTAATTACAAAAGGAAGTCCTTTACCAGAATATGGACTTGTCACTTGTGGCACATCTTTATATCCTAGTTTTTTGAAATCCAATTCATATACACCATCTGAAATTACTTTTTTAAAAGGTGGATATTGATGTTCATCACGATACATCCTAAGCTTTAAAGATAGTTCCTGAATTTGTTCAGCCATCCTAACATCAATTAACTTTACTGTTGGATTTGTTTCAACGTCTATTAATACGTATTGATATACTCCTCCACTTTCATACGCATTCCCTGGCGCTTCTTGTATGTAACGCGGGGCAATCTGTTGAAAATCGATTGGATACTTTTGATAAATAGGTGTACTCATATCCCTCGTCTTAATTGGCAATATCCCATCATTTTGCTCCTTAAATGTCACAACAGCTTTTTGAACAACCTGTAGCTGATCTTCATAAGGAACCGCATTTTGCTTCATATTTTCTTTCGGATACAGACACCCCGTTAAAAGGCTCATACAACAAAATATTAAAATAATATGGAATTTTTTCACTAGCATCACCTTTTCATACTAATCTAATTTGCTCCGTATGTAGTATTTTCGAGACCATTCCATTTACTGCTGTACAGGTCCACTAAATACAACAAGAAAAATAACAATTCCTGACACAATCATAAGGGTGTACGCTACTAACGCTGTAATCCCTTTCAAAAATTTATTCTTTATTCTATGTCTACTTAATAAAATAAAACTTACTGCAAAAAACATAAATCCAATTGCCCCTAAAGCCAACCACATTTTCATAAGCCCTTCTGACATATACACACCCCTTTTTATTAATCTATTTTTATACTATTTTAACAAATTAAAATCTTTAAACAAATACAAAAAGAACATTTTACTACAAATCGCGAGTATGTAACTTTAATCAATAGGTTTTCCAGCATTTCTCACCAATCTAGGCAAAAATAAAACCGAAGCGATTGTATCTCTCGCTTCGGTTGACCAAATATGCCCAAAAACAGCTCTATTCCCATTCTTTCATGGCTATCATATGCAATCTCCAAACTCTTTGTTTCTCATAATTTATTTTTTAAACATTTTGCTTAACGAACCAAAATCTGTTGGCATATTATTATTAATAATCGCTTTTACAATTTGATCCTCTTGCTCTTTCGGCACTTCACGTCCCGCCATAAGAGCCACTTGATGAATTAATTGACGAAGCACAGTTTCATCACGTAAATTCGCATTTTGCACGGATGATGCTAATTTAAAAATATCCTCTTTATTTACTTTCGCTTCCTTCTCAATATTATTAAAAATATTATTATCCATTCTTTTCACCCTCTCCTCAAGTTACTCTTCATCCTATGCAAAAATGAAAAAATGGTGAAAAGACCCAAAAAATAAAAAAGCGACAGAAGTACAAATGTACTTCTGTCGCTTTTCTTTACAGTAAATCAGGTATAGCTTCCACTTCATGTTTTCGAACACGTCCCATCAATGAGCCTACTGCATCTTTTACGTTATTCCCATTGAACAGCACGTCATATAAAGCAGCTGTAATCGGCATTTCAACTTCCATTTTCTCTGCCAATTCATGAGCAGCTTTCGTTGTTCTTACACCTTCCACAACCATACCCATGCTTTCTAACACTTCTTCTAAAGAGTGTCCTTTTCCAAGCATATTTCCAGCGCGCCAATTTCGGCTATGAACACTTGTACAAGTTACAATTAAGTCTCCCATACCAGTTAGACCAGCAAACGTTAACGGATTCCCGCCCATTTTTCTTCCTAAACGAGCAATCTCTGTTAAACCACGTGTCATCAATGCCGCCTTTGCATTATCACCTAATCCAAGACCATCAGTTATACCAGCAGCTAATGCGATAATATTTTTTAACGCACCACCAAGTTCAACTCCAACGATATCTGGATTTGTGTATACACGAAAATAACTATTCATAAATAAATCTTGTACTTCCTCAGCCGCTTCCATACGCTTTGCTGCAGACGTAACTGTTGTCGCTTGTCGTAAACCGACTTCTTCAGCATGACTCGGTCCAGACAGTACAACAACATCTTTAATTAAGTGCTCTGGAATTTCTTCCTCAATCACTTCCGAAATACGTTTTGACGTACCAGGTTCAATTCCTTTGCTCGCATGAATCCAAGTAATTGGTTCAGTAACAATTTCTTTCATCTCTTGTAATACATCTCTGTACGCTTTCGTTGGTACTACTAGCAGTACTGTATTTACATCTACTAATGCTTCTTCTAAAGAAGAGTAGGCTACGATTGTGCTTGGCAATGTAATGCCTGGGAGATATCGACTATTCTCATGTTTCGTATTAATTTCATCCATAAGTTCTGGGCGATTTCCCCAAATACGTACATCATGTCCATTGTCAGCTAATACCATCGCTAACGCTGTTCCCCAGCTACCTGCTCCTACTACTGTGATTTTTGTCATAAAATCACATCCTCTCCATTAGTCTCTTGCTCTAGCGATAATGTGAATCGGCGTTCCTACGAAGCCAAATGATTCACGTAAGCGATTCTTTAAGAAACGCTCATATGAGAAGTGCAATAATTCTGGATCGTTTACAAACACAACAAATGTCGGTGGTTTTACCGCAACTTGTGTTGCATAGAAAATTTTCAGACGGCTACCATTATGAGTTGGCGTCGGATTCATCGCTACCGCATCCATAATTACATCGTTTAATACGTTCGTTTGAATACGGATACTATGACTTTCATTTACCTCATCGATAACCGGTATTAATGTTTGTGTACGTTTTCTCGTTTTTGCAGATAAGAACACAATTGGTGCGTATTCTAAGAATTGGAAATGAGCACGGATATTTTCTTCAAATGCTTTCATTGTTTTTTCGTCTTTTTTCACTGCATCCCATTTATTTACAACGATAACAACAGCTCGCCCTGAATCATGAGCATATCCAGCGATTTTTTTATCTTGCTCAATAATTCCTTCTTCACCATCTAAAACGACTAAAACAACGTCAGAACGTTCAATCGCTCTTAGCGCACGAAGTACACTATATTTTTCTGTACTTTCATACACTTTTCCTTTTTTACGCATACCAGCTGTATCAATAATTACATAATCTTTTCCATCTTTACTATATGGTGTATCGACAGCATCACGAGTTGTTCCTGCTACATTACTAACAATTACACGCTCTTGACCAAGAAGAGCATTTACAAGTGATGATTTCCCTACGTTTGGACGTCCAATTAAAGAGAAACGAATTGTGTCTTCATCATATCCGTCTTCTTCAATCTTTGGAAAATGTTGTGCAGCTTCGTCTAGTAAGTCACCTAACCCTAATCCGTGTGTACCTGAAATTGGGAATGGTTCGCCAAATCCTAATGCATAAAAGTCATAAATGTCACTGCGCATTTCCGGATTGTCTACTTTATTTACTGCAAGTACAACCGGTTTATTTGAACGATATAAAATTTTTGCAACTTCTTCATCAGCTGCTGTTACACCGTCACGACCGTTTGTCATAAAAATGATAACATCCGCTTCATCAATTGCTACTTCAGCTTGTTGACGAATTTGTGTCAAAAACGGCTCGTCTCCAATATCAATTCCGCCCGTATCAATAATGTTAAATTCATGATTTAGCCATTCTCCAGCGCTATAAATACGATCGCGCGTTACACCTGGAATATCTTCTACGATTGAAACTCTTTCTCCAACAATTCTATTGAAAATAGTAGATTTCCCTACGTTCGGGCGACCTACTATCGCTATTACTGGTTTCGGCATATACTTTCATCCTTTCAACTTGCTTCTGTTTATTATGTAAAAAACCCTTCTTTGTGCAAGAAGGGATTTGCATTCCAGAATATTTCTCAACGTATCAAAACACCTCACATTATAACACACGTTGCTAATGTTTCACAATAATATATACATTCTCTTGTAAGCGATGTGCAATACCATCTAAAATTGCTTCTAAATTATTTGCAACAAATTCTAGTTCCTCCGTCGATTCGCAAACGAATAAAGGAGCACCACCTGCAAATTTTTCTGGAGTCGTTGTTATAACTGCCAGAATAACACTTTCTAACATCATCTCTTATCTCCCCTTCCTTTTGGGGCTTCCGATGACATATGGACAGCACTTTCTAACGTTGGTACATTTCCTATGACACCTATCGCTTTCTCTGCATTTTGATCTTGCGGCAGGACAAAAATCCCAACCCTGCCATCCTCTAAATCACGCTTTGCTAACGGTACAAGCGCTGGTGTACCAGAATCTCTATAAATCCCTAACGCTACTGAAACATCGTGTAAAATAGCTTGTCGTTGCCCTAAATTTGAGATTGTAACCATCGCATCAATTGATTTCGGCTTTAAAATAAAACCCATACCATATTTCATAATTTCTTCTTGTCTTGCTGGCAATCCAATATTCATAATGTAAATATTGTCAATATAAAGCCCTGCTCCTTCAAAACGAAGCGGAACGTGCTCAATTTCAACAAGATCATGTAGCCTTTTACCAGACATTAATTTTTTCGCGATAAAAAATGCGATTATAGCCATAATTACTCCTGCAATCCATGAACGGAATCCTATATACGCAAACGTCGTTGCAAACGACGTTAACATTGCCAAATAGTTGCGACTTTCAAAAACCAATGCAATTCCTTCAATGTATGTATTTCCACGCGGTACGAGCTCATACCCATCTAATTGTTGAAGCGTATTTCTTTCCATATTACGTACATCACGAAATTGTGTCGCTGCTAATGTAAGAAATGTAATGGCAGAAAAATCTTTTTTCAAAATAGACGGGATTGCAATCGCTCCTAAAGCAGCTGCAATTAACCCCATTGCAATATGAATAATTTTCCCATGTAGCCTCGTCGGATATTGCCGCGTATCCGTCCGAAGCATTAGCACCCTTGTAACTGTCCCCGCTATTACGCCGCATAAAATGGCTGGTGTATATTCAGTCATGTATTACCCTCGCCTTTCTTTTACGTGTTTTTCTCTTAAACCGTTCCATGTATACTGATGCTTTTGCAATCCAAAACAATATTGCCATGAATAATGTAGAAATGGCGACGATATCAAAAAATGCTAAACTACCGTAATCATATGGAAAATTCAATTTCCTAAAAATAAATGTCACTAGCAGCTCTCCTTGTAACATCCCTACATATAGAGAACATAATCGTAATATGCGATCCCCATGCAATAACACCGATGCATACACAAGAGCACTACTTAGCAGAAACACTCTATCCACCACAATCCAAATCGGATCATATATTTCTAACAGATGAAAACTTGTATATAACATTGCAATAATAAGTGCCGAAAGTAAGCTATACACTTTTTTCCAGACAGAATATAGCGTGATCCCTATAAAAGAAATAATACAAAGTAAAAGAGCATTTACTGATACCACGAATGAGGCAATCGTTACATGTAACGGAGAGCAAATTATAAAAATCAGTATACAAGCGCCTAACTTCCACCGGATAGGGTCCTTTTTCATAAAAAAGGTTACAATGATCCACCCTATCCAAGCTACAAAATAAAAAGTACTTCCATCCATCAACTTCACCTCCTATGTTTTCCATTATGGGAACTTTTTATGAAAGTTAATCCACTTTATTTACGCATAGTTTTTTCTTATAACAGCAACACTTTTAACAAGGAGGTGTTATTCATTATGGGTAAAGATCGCCAAGAACGAAAACTACGAGAATCACGCCGCGTTGAATCCGATCGTGATCAATCACTACAATATCCAGGTGCAACTGGACTTGATACACCAGAACAGGCTCGAAAACAAAACCAGCACTAATTAATACAAAAAGACGGTTTCTATATTGTACGAAACCGTCTTTTACATAATCAGTTTAATGATTTCTATTTATATTGAAATAATATTTCGCGCACTATATCCTCCCATTACTTCTTTTTACCTTCACCTATTCCCATTAAAAATTAAGTTCTCTCCAGTAATTCGACAACACACCATCTACATTTTTCAACCCTTTTTCAATTACAATTTTTACGAAATGATATTTTTATATAATGCTAATTCCATTCTCCACTTTATATTACGAAAAAGAATAGAACAAAAAAAAATCAACCGAATGGTTGATTTTTTATCTCCTACTATAATGCGCAGTATCAATACCACGCTGCATTAACCAATGATATGTTTCACCCTTTACAACAAGAGGTACAGATTGCAACTCTTCTATCGTCTTCGCACCAAGAGCTGTCATTATAAATTTCAAATCTGTATGTAGAAGCTCAATTTCATCTACTAACTTCTCGATACCATCTTGCATTAAAATACGTAAAAAATAACCAGCAAACGCAGTTGTATTCGCCCCTAATGCGATTGCTTTCGCTACGTCAAGCGCTGTTTGTATACCCCCAGATGCAATAAAAGAGAGGTTATTATTTGTAGAGGTTGCTTCAATAATCGAGGTTGCTGTTTGTATGCCCCAGTTATTAAAATAAGAAAGCATTCGCTGTCTTCTTTCGTTTTCAACAGCAGCAAAATTCGTACCACCTTGCCCACCAATATCAATTGCTGTTACACCTACGTTCACTAACTGTTGCATTGTTTCCTTACTCATCCCAAATCCAACTTCTTTTACAATGATAGGAACTTTACTATTTAAAACAATTTTCTCAATGCGCTGAAGTACTCCAGTAAAATCACGGTCTCCTTCTGGCATCGTTAACTCTTGTATGACATTTAAATGAATTTGTAATGCATTCGCTTCAATCATATCAACGGCGCGCTCTGCCTGCTCGATAGTTGCCTCACTACCTAAATTAGCAAAGAAAATACCATTTGGGTTTACCTTTCTAATCACCTTATAAGAAGCAGCTTCACTTTCATCTTTTAACGCCGCCATTTGCGAACCTACAGCCATAGCAAGGTTATGATGTTTCGCTACGTATGCTAATTGCTCATTAATATGTAACGTTTTCTCTCCTCCACCACCAGTCATCGCATTGATAAAAATCGGCGAACTTAGTGAAAGTTCGCCGATTTTTGTTTCACATGTTATTGTGTCATAATTTGAATTTGGCAAGCTTTGATGCACAAAATCAATATCATGAAAGCCATGCGTACGAGACTGACCAGTAGAAAGAGCGTATTCAATATGATCTAATTTACGTTTTGCCCTTACCACTTGTACCCCTCATTATTTCTTTAATTTTTTCAGTTGTTCACCAATAATATCACTTAATTGGAAAGTAGCAGAATCAGCATTTGGCTCATACTGACTATAATCTTCAGTTACATTATTTTCCTCAAGCGCTTCTTTTATACTTAAAGAAATACGTTTCTCTGCTACGTGAACTTCAAGTACTTTCACTTTTACTTCTTGTCCCATTTCCAATACTTCATTCGGATTTTTCACGTGACGATTTGCAATTTGAGATACGTGTACAAGCCCTTCAACGCCCGGTAAAATCTCAACGAATGCACCAAATGTAACAAGGCGTTTTACTACTCCCTCACGAATATCTCCAGCTTTTATTTCGCCAGCAACGTTTTCCCAAGGTCCTGGTTGAGCTGCTTTAATTGATAAAGAAATACGTTGTGTATCAGCATCAACAGATAACACCTTTACCTTAACCTTTTGACCTTGCTCTAACACTTCAGAAGGTTGCTCTACACGTTCGTGTGAAATTTGTGAAATGTGAACTAAACCGTCCACTCCACCAACGTTAACGAATGCGCCAAAGTCAGTTAATCGTTGTACTGTTCCTTCAACAACGTCCCCTTCTTTTAATGAAGAAATTGCTTCTTTTTTCTTAGAATCTAGTTCTAATTCTACTACCGCTTTATGCGAAAGGATTACACGATTTTTTTCACGGTCTAATTCAACAATTTTCACCGCTAATGTTTTACCTTTATAGTCAGTAAAGTCTTCTACATAATGTACTTCTACAAGTGAAGCTGGAATAAAACCGCGAACACCAAGGTCCACAACTAATCCGCCATTCACAATATCTTTTACAGTAACATCAAATACATGACCAGAAGTAAATTTCTCTTGTAGTTCTACCCATGCTTTTTCTGCATCAACAGCACGTTTAGATAAGACAAGATCATCTTCTTCTAATTTAATAATTTTCAACTCTAGTGTTTGATCTAATTCTACAACATCGCTTGCTTTTTCAATATGAACGTTAGCTAATTCACTAATTGGAATTACGCCATCTGTTTTGTA
Organism: Bacillus sp. TE8-1; assembly: GCF_008368855.1. Classification (NCBI taxonomy): domain Bacteria; kingdom Bacillati; phylum Bacillota; class Bacilli; order Caryophanales; family Bacillaceae; genus Bacillus; species Bacillus sp. TE8-1. The sequence goes on from NZ_QPET01000011.1 coordinate 79,870, forward strand.
TCCAACATTTACAAGCACTTGTTTCTCTTCAACCTTCGTTACAGAACCTGTAACAACGTCACCAACTTGTAATTCTTTTGAATCCATAACTTCTTCATTCATTTTCTCTACCATGGAAATACCTCCCTACAGAATTGACAAAGCATTTTTTATGTATATACGAAATGAAAACAAAGTTTTCATTTGCATGTTTAAGAATTTCTCATCACATACTCTTTTTCAATAACATTCACAAGAAAATATATTAAACCTATATAAATAGTATACAGCAAAACCAGCTTGAAAAAAGTATGTTTTGAAATATAATAGCGAATATATTCTGACAGTTTCATTCCTCTTTAACTAACTTCTTACAAATCAGCTCATTTGTCAAGGAAAGAGACTCACAATTCACGTATCCTTTACATTTCTATTTAAACAAAAAAAGAAAGAGGACTATCCCCTTTCTTTATTTCGCAAACACTCCAGAAACAATGCTCATAATTTTTTGGACAACTTCTTCAATTGATAAAGAAGTCGTATCTAATTCCAATGCATCATCAGCCTTTTTTAGTGGAGAAACTTCGCGTTCTGAATCTAATTTATCACGCTGAGCAATTTCTTCTTTTAGCTGCTCTAAATTAGAATCGAAACCTTTATTTAAATTTTCTAAATGTCTTCTTTCCGCTCTTTCTTCAACAGAAGCAAGCATAAAGATTTTCACTTCAGCATCCGGTAATACATGTGTACCAATATCACGGCCGTCCATTACAACGCCGCCTTTTTTCGCTAACTCTTGCTGACGACGTACCATTTCTTCACGAACAAGGCGATGTTTCGCTACAATAGATACTCGATTCGTCACATCAGGTGTACGAATTACTTCAGAAACATCTTGTCCATTTAAAAATACAAGCTGTGTATTTTCTCCTTGCTGAAACTCAATATTTACATTCTTTACAACTTCCATTAACTGCTCTTCATTTTCAATGTCTACTTTTTGTTCAAGGGCTGCATATGTAAGCGTACGGTACATTGCGCCTGTATCAATATAAACGTAAGAAAGTTCCTTCGCAACAACTTTTGCCACTGTACTTTTCCCAGCAGCTGCTGGACCATCTATAGCAATTGAAATTCGTTTATCCATTGTAACACCTCATTTTTTCACTTATAAAACAAAACGAAAAGCAGGTGTTCACCCTGCTTCTTCTCATTTGCTTCACGTCATTAAATCCTCAATTATTGTAGCATAATCCTTCATAGAAGAAAATGAAAACTACCTATTCACCTGCAAGATTTCCACTTTGTTTTTTACCATGACACCCTCATAATAAACAATTTTAGATAAATATTTCACTGATGACTTATGTATAAATAACAATTGCACAATAGAAAGACAAATGAATTGTATTATTAATATACGAATAAAAATTCTCTCCATCTTTTTCACCGGAATTCTTCCCTCCTATACTATATTTGCACATTTCGTTTCATAATTTTATACATCGTACATATAGCAGTTAATTTTATTGTCATTTTCGAGGCATACTTTTATACATTTCCATTGTCGAATTTACTCAAAACATGTTATGTTCTAAATGTATTTTTTTACTTGAAAGGGGTATAAGCATTGAAAAGAATCCTAGTTTTACACACAGGTGGAACAATTGCAATGGAGGAAGATAAAGAAACTGGGGTCGTACAACCAGGTGAAAAAAATCCTCTTTTAAAATTCATTCCTGATTTAGAAGGCGATGTTGATTTAATCGTTGAAGATGTGTTCCACCTACCATCTCCTCATATGACACCGAGCGAAATGTTACAATTACAAGTCATCATTGATGAAAGAGTAAAACAAGACAACATTCATGGCGTAGTCATTACGCATGGCACGGATACATTAGAAGAAACAGCTTATTTCTTAGATTTAACAGTACAAGCAACTATTCCGATCGTAGTGACAGGTGCAATGCGCTCTAGCAATGAGTTAGGTGCTGATGGTCTATATAACTTCTTATCAGCTGTAAAAGTTGCTAGTTGTGATGAAGCTGCAGAAAAAGGTGTTTTAGTCGTATTAAACGACGAAATTCATTGCGCTACAAATGTAACGAAAACACATACAAGTAATGTTGCAACATTCCAAAGCCCACAATACGGACCAATTGGAATGGTAACAAAACGCGGCGTTGTCTTCCATCACGCTTTAGTACATCACGAAACATATACGATAAACAAAGTGTCTAAAAATGTAGTTGTTCTAAAAGCATATGCTGGCATGGATGATACATTATTAGCAGCAATCGAAAATCTTCCTGTAGACGGCATTGTTATCGAAGCTCTTGGACAAGGTAATCTCCCTCCAAGAACACTACCTAGTCTAGAAAGATTATTAAATAGAGGTATTCCTGTCGTATTAGTTTCTCGCTGTTTCAACGGTATCGTTCAAGACGTATATTCGTATGAAGGTGGCGGTAAACACTTAAAAGATATGGGCATTGTATTCACATACGGCTTAAATGCACAAAAAGCACGCATTAAATTACTTGTTGCATTAGAGAATACAAATTCTCATGAATCCATTCAAAATATGTTTATGCACGAATAAAAAGGAGCTGTCGAGGTTTTCCCGACAGCTCCTTTTTATTTTTCTCTTGATGCAATGGTCTGCGCAATCGCATCTCCATGAAATCTTCCGTTCTCGATAAATATTTCATTTGCATTATTTCCAGCAGCAATGACACCTGCAATGAAAATATTTTCAGCATTCGTTTCCATTCTATCCTCTGTATAAATTGGACGTCCTGTTTCTTCATCAATCTGAACACCCATCTTCGTTAAGAAGCTATGATCAGGATGATAACCAGTCATCGCAAATACAAAATCGTTTTTGATTGTAAGAGCTTCACCATCAACTGTAAACGTTAATGTATGCTCAGTAATTTCTTTCACATGAGCCCCAAAATGCATTTGAATTGTACCATTTCGTACTAACGCCTCAAATTCCGGCAAAATCCAAGGCTTTATGCTTGGTGAATACTCACTTCCACGATACATTACCGTTACACGTGCACCAGATTTAACAAGTTCTAACGCGGCATCTACACTCGAGTTTTTCCCACCTATAACTACTACATCTCGATCAAAATAAGGATGCCCCTCTTTAAAATAGTGAGCTACTTTCTTCAATTCCTCACCTGGAACATTCATATAATTTGGATTATCATAATATCCAGTTGCTACAACAATATATTTCGCTATATATATTTCCTTACTTCCGTCACGCTTTGTCGTCTCAACCTGAAAAACTTCTCCATCTTTTTGAACTTTCTCCACTCGCTCAAAAGCATTTACACGTACAGATTTACGTCTTACTACTTCACGATAATACGCAAGCGCTTGATTTCGAACTGGCTTACGATTTTCTGTAATAAAAGCTACATCACCAATTTCTAATTTTTCACTAGAAGAGAAAAATGTTTGATGAGTTGGATAATTATAAATGGCATTTACAATGTTTCCTTTTTCAATTACTAACGGATTTATCCCTACCTTTTGCAACGAAATTGCAGCCGCTAATCCGCACGGACCGCCTCCGATTATAATAACTGTTTCTTTCTGCATACTCGTCCACTCCTAGTCTTCTACCAATACACTATTTATAAAAACAAGAAAAAACCTACTTACAGCAGTAGGCACCTATCTTTATTGTATTCATTTTTCATATATTTGTCATCTAAACGAAACGTACATCCGATAGACATCTGCTAAAAACTGCTGAAATTTAATACCTTGTTTCCCTAATACATTCTCAGGATCAATCTTTCTAGCTGGATCAAGCGTTTTATGTGACACGATATCTTTTTTCGGATTTAAGCCAAAGTTTTGGCATAAATACGCATGATACCATGTAAAACGATTATATGCTTCCCAAAAGTTAACATCACCACCATAACAAAGTTCCACTCCAATGGCCGCCTTATTCGCGTCATAGCCATATAAGTCATTATCCGTCGGCACACCATATCGAACATGATACGCAACTTCATTTATAGGAATAATCTCCAATATTGTTTTATCATCTATAAATGTATGCGCCGAAGCTTTCGGTTGTAATTCATTAAAGTAATCTCGATTCCCTATCGCATTGCTTCCAGGATTCCCCGTATCATGGCTTACAATAAATCTCACTTTAGTCAGAGGAATCCCCGGTCGTGAACTTCCATATCCAATATAGTTGCGCTCTATAGGAAACATCGCCATTGCTACCAACTCCCGCTCTAGAAGATTACCTTACTTCCTTATATATGTATTCGGTAGCAATGTCCTTATCGCATATTTCTTACGCGAAGAGAAAATCGAAAATATTTGAAGTGAACACCATAAACAACAAGATACTTACAGCCACTCCATAAAAACCGTAAAACCAAACACAATCTTCTTTCGTATCTAAACCGAAAAATTTATTTACCGATTGTAATAATGTGCCACGCTTGCTTTGTTTGTTTCGTAATACTTCCACTCGCTCTACAACATCTGCTGGCATCATAAATCTTTGGTCTACTGTCATTTTCATCATTTATCTCTCCTTAAAATCATTTCCGTTTTGTTTATCTAAGGAGAGTATAGCACGTTTGTTCGTATAGAACAAGCGTTCTTTTTATTTTTATTTTATTTTATTTTTCAGCAAGCCAAGTAAAAATCGAGATTACAACGGCAATAATCGGCCCTACTACAACCACACCAAATACCAAAAACAGTAGCCCTTCCCCGAACATCCGAACGGTACTTATTTTTCGAGCTTTCATCGTTCTTGCAAGTTCTCCCTCTAACCTCTTAACCTTCTCTTCTAATTGTTCTACTCGTTCCAGCATTTCATTCTCCATATACAACACCTCATTTAATACTTCAACAAAAAAACGTGATTCCCTCGAAAGGAAATCACGTTTTCTCAAGATATAATATTTTATACCCAACCTCTGAAGCGGCTTGCTTCAGCCATTTTACGAACACCAACCATGTACGCCGCTAAGCGCATGTTCACTTTACGAACTTGTGCTGTTTCATAAATAGAATCAAATGATCTTACCATTACTTTTTCTAAACGTTGTTCTACTTCTTCTTCAGTCCAGTAGTAACCTTGGTTGTTTTGTACCCACTCAAAGTAAGATACTGTTACACCACCAGCACTTGCTAACACGTCTGGAACAAGCAAAATTCCGCGATCTGTTAAAATTTTAGTCGCTTCTAATGTTGTTGGACCATTTGCAGCTTCAACAACGATTTTTGCTTTAATATCATTAGCATTTTCTTCTGTAATTTGGTTCTCAATTGCAGCTGGTACTAAAATATCGCAATCAAGTTCTAACAATTCTTTGTTTGAAATTGTATTGTTAAATAGCTTTGTTACTGTACCGAAGCTATCACGACGGTCTAATAAATAATCAATATCTAATCCGTTTGGATCATGTAACGCGCCGTAAGCATCTGAGATTGCAATAACTTTCGCACCTGCATCATGCATAAATTTAGCTAAGAAGCTACCAGCATTACCGAATCCTTGAACAACAACGCGTGCACCCTTAATATCAATGCCACGTTTTTTAGCAGCTTCGCGAATACAAATTGTTACACCTTTCGCTGTTGCTGTTTCACGTCCATGTGATCCACCTAATACAAGCGGTTTACCTGTAATAAATCCTGGTGAATTAAATTCATCAATACGGCTATACTCATCCATCATCCACGCCATAATTTGAGAGTTTGTGAATACATCTGGAGCTGGAATATCTTTCGTCGGACCTACGATTTGGCTAATTGCTCGTACATAACCGCGGCTTAATCTTTCTAACTCACGGAATGACATTTCACGTGGATCACAGATAATTCCACCCTTACCTCCACCATATGGTAAATCAACAATACCACATTTTAAACTCATCCAGATTGAAAGTGCTTTCACTTCATTTTCTGTTACATTCGGATGGAAGCGAATTCCACCTTTCGTTGGACCAACAGCATCATTATGTTGCGCACGATATCCTGTAAATATTTTAACAGTCCCGTCATCCATACGAACTGGTATTTTCACTGTCATCATACGAATTGGTTCTTTTAATAATTCATATACTTCGTTTGGATAACCCAATTTTTCTAACGCTTCACTAATAACAATTTGTGTTGAATTCAATAGTTCAAAATGTTGTTCCCTTTGTTGTTGTGTTTTTGTTTGAGTTCCCTTTTCGGCTACCATAGTAAGTAAACCCCCTGTAATTTCACTTGTTTAGTAAACCTTCATTGCCTAGTATACACCCTTAAATTTGGAATGCAATAGAAAACGCTAACAAATATATACAAACTATTTTCTGTTGCAAGCGTTTTCACTATTATTATAGTCCTTTTATTACTTTTAGAAAAGTAAAATACTTAAATATTTAAATATTTTTTATTCTCATCAACCACACTCCCATAAAACTGCATATTTTATTTTCAAAAAGTATGTTCGAGTATTTACAATCCTCCCTTCCCTTCTCCAAATAAAAACAAAACCTCAGCTATGTTGTATTAGCTGAGGTTTTGTTTTTTCACAAAGTAATTGTGTATTTGTTCTATCGCGTTAACATCCATTAATTCTTTACCGTACTCCATGATGCGATAAATGGTTGCTGTAGACGGATTACCGTATTCCGCTAAAATAGCTATAAAATCCGCCTTTAACAATTGAATTTGTTCCTCTTCTTCCACCCAAAGATAGAAGCGCTCATCCCACGTATATAGCTTTCCGCCAGTTACACCAAGGTTATATAAGCGATTCGACAGGTTAATTACGTCATCTAGCGTAGCAAACTCATATAATATATGCTCACTTTCATCTAGAGTCACTTGCATTTCAATAAACTCGTCACGGAACTCATCATCTGTATCCATTTCTTGATTTTCTTTCGTTACAATTACAACCATCCCTTGTGCTTGTAGAGAAAACACTTCAACTGCAATCGGACCATCTGCTTCAAACCCTAATTCCTTATTTGCTTCTTGCATCATATCACGAAATAATTGCTGTACTTTCGGTGCATTTCTCCATAAATCTTCTTTCGTTAATCCTCGTTCAGATAAATCATCAAATGTTAGAAAAATTTTTATCTTATTGTAATTTAATCGTTCCAGCCTCATCTCATACCCTCCCTACGTAACCAATGCATCTAATTTTTATTATATGAAATAGAAAATAGATGGTTCTTTTCGAACAACTATTCCGACATTTTTAACCATCCATCCCATTCTTCTTTCGTATCACCAATTAAGATTGTTTCAATGTCCAACTGGTTTAGAACGCCTAGCTTTCCGATAAATCCAACAGAAAGAGATTCCCTTTTTTCTTGTAATACATTTATAAAGTTCATCGTCTTTTTCATTTCTTGTTCGTCAGCAAAAGATATAAATACATATTTCGGCTGTATTTCCTCTACCGCTGATAACATACCATCTTCAGCTAAGCTTGTCCTAATATATATCGCCTCATATCCTTTTAAGCGTAAATAAGTTGAAAAAATAAATCCTTTCAATGCATCCTTTTCTAACACAATAACTTTGTGTAAAGAGGAAAACATTGAGGCATTGTGATACACCATCCCTAGACGCGTTTGTAAAAATGATAGTGCATATTGAAATTGCACCATTGAAATCTCATTATTATTTTTTGACGTTAATAATTTGTCTGTCACTCGAAGAACGATACTGGCAACAACCTTTTCTGTTGAATATATACTAAAAGCTTCGTTTAATAATGCAGCAATTGTAATTTCATCAAATTTTAACAAAGCTTGTAGCAAATCGTCCACTAAAACAACTTCTTTATCGAAATGTATCTCTTTTTGAACTGTACTCTGCAAACGATTCTCTTCTAATAACTGAACTGCTTGTCCAATCATCATACCGGAAGAAACTTTTTCCATTAACCATTTTAAAATTTGAATATGCTCTTCTGTATATAAGCGATGCCCAGCTTGATTCCGCTTTGGGGCAATAATTTGATATCGTCTTTCCCATGCACGAAGCGTACTCGGCTGAACTCCAATTATATTCGAAACGGCTTTTATATTATATTTCCCACTAAGAGTTGGCATCATTTCCCTCCGCACAATGTAATGATATGTGTTTGAGCAGGTGCTCGGAAACGAAGTGGTATCAATGTTGTTCCATACCCATTACTAACAAAGAGAATCGTATTCAAATGGTTATATACGCCACCTTTTAAATATTTTTTAGATGGGAATAATCGGATTTGTCCTCCATGCGTATGTCCACTTAACACAAGTGAAATCTGTTCATTTCCAGACATTTTTTTTATTATATCAGGGTTGTGACTAACTAGGATACGAAAACCATCTTCTTTACAATCCGCCAATGCCAAATCTAGACGATCACGGTGCAATCCAACATCATCTATACCAAGCAAACAAATTTTCTCTCCTAATTCAGACTCAAATACCACTCTTGTATTATCTAAAACTTTTACGTTATTTTCTAATAATAACGCATCTAATTCATGATATTCTATCTCATAATCATTGTTTCCCCACACAAAATATACAGGACCTATCTCTCTTAACTTTTGAATATTCGCAGAGATTTTTGATAAAGAGACACCTTGCTCTGCTAAATCTCCTCCGATAATTACGAGATCTACTTTTCCTTTTACTTGTTCAATTAACAAATTCGAAATGACCCTTCTATGAATATCAGAAATAAAAAACACATTTACTTTTTGAAAACTTTTCGGAAATTCTTTAAATACTAAAGTATGTTCCAACACCGTATTACGCATCGCTTCTTTATACATCACAAAAAGTAATAAAATCCCCATGCCTATGAGAGTACTGAATAATATAATCCATATCATATTTTTGACTCCCTCCTCATAAAGATAATCCTAGGCTTTTATAACAAACTGTGATCGCTTAACTCGCTAGCTTTCTTGCTTTGTGGACTTATCTTTTATCGGAATTTTTAATTCTTGACCTGCACTCACTTCATCTTCTTGCAAGTTATTATACTTTTTAATTACTTCAATTCCATTTCCATCTGAAAAATATTGCTTCGCTATACTTTCTAAAGTTTCTCCCTCTTTCACAGTATGCGTTATTACTTTTTCAGAATGTTTCTGCGACTCAGATTTAGCTGAATCAAAGAAGATTACTTCAAACGCACTTTTTCCAGCATTATTACTATCACCCTTCACCTGAATATATTTATCCGTGTACCACAAAATACTAATCGGCAGCAGAATGAATAGAAATGTTAAAACCCGGACGAAAATGTGATTTATTTTAAACTTTTGTTTTTTCTCTTTATTTCTATGAATTTCACTACGCGGCGGTAAACTTTCTTTTTCTTCCACTCGCTCAACTTCTAATTCCTCTTCAAAATCAGGAATTCGTTTCCTCATGTTGTTCACCACCACCTTCCATTTATTTTCTTAATTGGAGTCCCATTATAAAATCAACAAGAAAGTGTGCAAAGATTGTTATAAACAAATTTCCTGTCCATTCAAATACATAACCAAAGACAAAACTAATGAAACAGACGAAACAAAACAAAAATGGCTTTGTTATATAACGAATATGTAACACTGCAAATACGAAGCTCGCAATTACAATTCCAAAATGAGTCTGTACTACACCTCTAAATAAAAATTCTTCTGCAAAACCAATCAAGAACGTAATAACGAGTAAGTGTAGAACGGACATTCCTCGAAACATCTTATCGTTAATACCACCATCATCAAACCAAGACTCCGGAAACACTCGCATTGCAACATAATCTAATAACACAATACCAATCGCTAACAAACCACCTATAATAAGTATAGATACTGGTTCCCATTTCCATAAATTAAAGACTTCTTTTACATCTTGAAATAATATATATGCCAGTAAACAGCCAATACCGATAATAATTAACTGTGTTATATATAGATTCAGCCTTATTTCCTGCGGACTCATATCTTCAACATTATGCCTTTGAATGTTCATCATTCCTCCATCTTTTCTAGGCCGAAAAGCTTTTGTAACTCTGTTTCCCAATTATAGTCGAAATCCGATTGTTGCGCTCGTCTTTTTTTATAATCTTCTTTGGTAATACCGCAATAATCGCAGCAATTCATTAACTCTTGCTCTTTCCTATAACCGAACTGTTGCAGCACATATTCACGTCTACACCCTTTAACTTGTATCCATGACTTCATATTTTCTAGCTCACTATATTTATTACGCAACCTTATTTCTACTTCAGCTATTAATCGGTTCATGATTTCATCTGACAAACCTTCTAATAATAATCTTCGTTGTTGTATAATTCCAACCTGTTCGAGATGATAACGAACGAAACGCCAATATTGCTCATTAAATCTTGCTGCATTATAACAAATTTCTTCTACATCTTCTATTGGTAATTCTTTCGTTTGAAACATTCTTTCTTGTAGTAAAGAAAATAAAAATTGTATTTGTGACTTACTTGGCAATTCATCCTCAATGATTGAAATTGGTAAATCATGATCCAACGGACTACATAATAAAATAGCTATACTCGGTTCGCCATCTCTTCCAGCTCTTCCGATTTCTTGTAAGTAAGAAGCTATATTAGTTGGATAATGAAAATGAATAATATATCGCGTATTCGCCTTATTTACCCCCATACCAAATGCACTTGTGCATATTACAAGTTGCAATTGATTGTTCATAAACTGCTGTTGAATTAACATACGCTCTTCATGTTCCATACCACCATGATAAAAAGCTACACCAGTAACACCTTTCCCTCTCAAGTATTCCGTTAATCTTTCTGTCCACGCTCTACTTGAGCAATAAACAATCCCCGGCCCTTGTAAATACATCACCTGCTCTAAAAGCGCCTCTTTCTTTTCTTCTATCGTCTCTACAAATTGCACATCCATTGCAATATTAGGACGATCAATAGAGTATACATGTTCCGCGGCACCCTTTAAATTTAAACTATCTGCGATATCCTGCAGTACCCCTTTTGTCGCTGTGGCTGTCAATGCTAATACTGTAGGAGAACCAATATTTTCAATAACTACATTTAGTTTTTTATAGTCCGGTCTAAAATCATAACCCCATTGAGAAATACAATGAGCCTCATCAACAACAAATAATGAAATATGAATTTTCTTCAATTCCCTAATTAATAACTCCGACTGCAACATCTCTGGTGAAACAAAAATAAATTTATATGAAGATAATTTTTTCATCGCTTCTCTTTTTTCATTTAATGTCCGAAAACTATTAAATGCTATCACTCGGTCTTTCACAACATACTTTAATTGTGTCACTTGATCTTCCATTAAAGATAATAACGGTGATACAACAAGCACGGTTCCTTCTCGCATAAGCCCCGGAAACTGATAGCACATAGATTTCCCTCTTCCAGTCGGAAGCATTGCTATCACATCTTTTCCTTCTAATAAATCTGTAATTACTCCTTTTTGACCTGGACGAAATTCAGAATATCCAAACCACTTATATAAATATTCTTCAAGTTTCATTTACACCCTCCATCCGCGCTAATACAAGACGAACTTCAAAATAAGAGATATCTTCTCCAACCGCTTGTTTCAAAACACGTAACTTCCGCGTTTGCAATGCTTCAATTACTTTTATTACTTTGTCTATCTTTTCTTTTTCCATAAACATTTCAATAGAAAAATCTTTTTCTCGCAAAGCAATTTCAACAAAATGATCTTCTATCGTTGCAACCTTTAAATTCCGAATCGTCGCTATTTCTTCTAAAGAACGTCCTTGTCTCCAAAAATTATATGTTTTTTTCGTGGATAAACTAAATAATTCAGCTCTCTCATTTGGATAAGATATAATTTCAGCTAATAGTGGAAATTCATTTTCTTTATCACGAACTTCTTGTATAAAGAAATGTATTGTACCCCAAAATAAAAAATACACCCTGAATATATCTTGTTTCGTAATTTCTGCTAATTGTTGCAATGTACAACCAATGCGTTCATAACCTGTTAATCGATATGTTACAATCGTCGCTTCTATCGCATTACTCTTTTCTAAAAGATTATGTACTTCCGTCCATAGTTTTCTCGCCAACTCACTTCTCTTATATGGCCTTCCTGTTAGAAAACGTTTCACCCACATCATTATTTCTGTATCTTGCTGAATTGGAATAAACCTCGTATTATTCTGTTGTAAATTTGATATGGTTTGAATAATTAATGATAATCTTTTCCAAAATGTTTCACCTAATTCACCATAATGTAAACCATGCAAATGCGCCGGAAAAGCATAAACTTCCTCCCATTTATGTAACTGCATTTTACCCGTAGGTGTTAACACATATGTATTTTCATGTATTTCTTGAATAAAATCCGCTTGCAACAACTTTGCAACTTCACCATCATAGTCATTTCTATTTAATGATTTATATATTCCGAACAAAAAAGAAATTCGGAACATATTTCCATCTTGTAAAGTTTGCGAAGAACGTTTGCCCTTTAGTAAATAATAAATAGAAGAAACGGTTCTTTCACCATTCAATTGTTTTAAACAATGCAACAAAGTATATTGTATTTGCATGACCGCTTCCACCTTCCAATCTTAACTTCATTCTTTTCAGTACAATTACACTATCTACTGTCGCTCATTAAACTTATCATATAAGAACTATATACTTGTATATATTCTATTGTATCAAACGAAATCATATTTACGTATTTTGAAAATCTTATGACATAATTCAAAAATAAGTTGACACTCTAATTGATAAGCATTATCATTATAATTTTATGTTGAAAAGTTTTACAAACCGTTTTACAATAAGGTTATAATTTTTATGGCGAGCTTTTCACATACATATTATCAGGAGGGAAAAAAGATGGCAAAATATACAATCGTTGATAAAGATACTTGTATTGCATGTGGTGCTTGTGGCGCTGCTGCACCAGACATTTATGACTATGATGATGAAGGTATTGCATTTGTAACATTAGATGATAACCAAGGTATCGTTGAAATTCCAGATGTATTAATTGAAGATATGATGGATGCATTCGAAGGCTGTCCAACTGACTCAATTAAAGTTGCTGACGAATCATTCGACGGAGACGCTTTAAAATTCGAATAGTCTTTTATTAACTTCAAAAAATGCCCCTCATATTGATGAGGGGCATTTTTTGTATCTAAACTTTATTTTCCTTAATAAAAAACCATTAGTAGTTTCACACTACTAATGGTTTTAGTATATATTATGCATTTTTCATTTTTGCAAACACCCATACTTTCAGGCGTGAGAATAATGCTACAAATACAATTGTTACAACAATCCCTTTAATTAAATTAAATGGTAAGATCGCCGTTACAACCGTTGTTCTTATAGCTTCGCTAGACATAGCCGGTGAATTTAAAAACCAAGTGTAAGCCGGGAATATGATGATGTAGTTTAATACACTCATAATAAGTGCCATTGTAATTGTCCCTAGCATTAATCCTGTAGTTAAACTCTTCACAGTACGATACTTTCTAAATAAGAAAGCTGCTGGTCCAATAAATAAACATCCTGCAATAAAGTTTGCAATTTCTCCAACTGGTACTCCCGTTAAACTTCCTTGAATCCCGTAATGTAAAATGTTCTTTATCGCCTCTACAATGACTCCTGCTACTGGTCCAAAGATAATTGCTGCAATTAGAGCTGGTACATCACTAAAATCAATTTTCAAAAATGGCGGAAGCCCTGGGAACGGGAAATCCAACATCATTAGTAAATATGCAATACTACTTAGCATCGCTACACTCACCATCTGCACTACACTGTTTTTTTGTTTCATCTTTCTCTCTCCTTTTCCATCGATCATCTCATGGAAAGTGGAAAGGTTCTGCTATGCCTATTTTTCATAGAACGAAAAAACCCTTTGTGTTTTACACAAAGGGAGAATTTAAGGCACATCAAACAGACGTTCAAATCCATATCTTTTTTGAACGCTTGAACCTCCATCTTCTCCCATCCAGACTATACTGTCGGCTTTGGAATCACACCAAATCCTGCCTTAACGGCTCGCGGGCTTAGAACAAAATCATAAATAGTTCATCACCGCCGGTCGGGATTTTCACCCTGCCCCGAAGATAGACCGATATTCTATTTTCCCCTTCATTATACAACAACCTCATAGCATTGTGAACTAAAAAATTGTAACTTATTTAAAATTAGTTATTTATTTTTCGTAAAAACAAATAAATTGCGAGATATTTTACAATACAATCCATATTTTTTATTATTCGGCATTTCTCTTTTGAATTACCTAGTCATATATAATTAAAAGTGATAAGATATTGAATTGTTAAGATAAGAACATTTTCTGAGTTATGGAGGAAATGTCATGAAAAAAGACAAGAGACATTCTATTCGAGAAGCAATGAAAAAAAACTTAAGAAAAGAATACTTTTACTTAAAAAAAGAATTACTTTTCGACTGCCCAATTGATTTAGGCACATTCTCAAACGAGACATACTATGCTACTTTCGATGAAGATGGCATCAGTATTTATCAGTATGATAAAAAAACAGAAAGTAAATTAAAATTGTGTGAGCGTCATCCGTGGAAGAGTTGGAATAAAGTGAAGATTGATCACTATTTGACAACTTCTCAATTTATTTTTCAGGGTGAGCGAAATTGGATCTTATCTCTTTTTCAAAAAGGAAAAGAAGCTCAAAAAATTATTGAAGAGCATACATCTTTACAAACAGAAGTTGTTTCCCGCTCTTTCTTAAAAAAACTTCCTGGTTTTCGTTCTAATACACCACTGAATAAATACATCGGTAGTATTTGTTACACTGCACTTATTGCATTTTTATTAAAATGGATGATTCCATTTCAAGCACCACAAATCGCCCTGTATTCTATTTCGATTGGTTGTATGCTTCTTGGCCTACTTTGTTTGACAATCGGTTTAATTGAACCGACTATCGTACTGTTTCGAACAAAAGAGAAAACAAGAACAAAAGTTTTTTACTTATATAGCTATTTAGCTATTTCTGGATTTATATGTGTCTTTATTTTTTGGTAAAAGAAGCCGTCCCAAAATAAATTTTGGGACGGTTTTCTTTTAGATATAGATGCTCTGATTCACTCAATAGTTCTAGCAAAAGCGCCCATATAATTTCATTTACATTGAATCTTATTTAAGAAGAACATAAATTTGTTCAAAGTTTAATTTTTGAGGCGTTTCCTTTACTTAACATATAATTGTTGATTAGGATAAATTAGCTCTTGCTGCAATCCATTTTTTTCTTTAATTTCCTTAAGTGTCATACTAAATTTCCGTGCAATACTAACTAAAGTATCTCCTTTTTGTACGACATATAATGACGAAGAAACAACTTCATTTCTTTGTTCACTTAAAACAAGCAATGGGTTCATCGCATTCTTTTTCGCCATCGTCCATCTTCCTTGATGAAGTTCTAGATGTAAGTGCGCACCTCGCGATTCTCCCGTGTTCCCTACTTCTCCAATTTTTTCTCCTTTGGAAATATAATCTCCTTGATTCACATATCTCTTATTTAAATGTGCATATACAGCCTCATATTCTCCGTGTTTAATAAATACAACATTTCCATAACTACTTGAATAATAAGACCTCGTTACCTTACCATCTTGGATAGCTGCCACAGGCGTTCCAATCGGCGCAGCTACATCAATACCATAGTGTTTTCCATGCCTTGTCCCAAAATAATCACTTATCTGACCTTCAACAGGCCATGTCCATCGATTTTCTTCTGCATAAACATGTAATTGAGATACAAACAGTATACTCAATAACATGACACCGCATTTTAAAACTTTCATATACATCCTCCGTTTTCTAATTACCACCATACCTTCTCTATTTTGGTATATTACAGAAAAAAGTATACAAAAAAAGAAAGTGAATTACTCCACTTCCTTCTCTTTTTTATCACGAAAAACTAATGCACTACGGTTATACTCCACATCTTTCACTTGTAATCGCGCATTTATTACTCGAGCTATCGCAAACAAATAATCAGATAATCTATTTACATACTTTAATACAACTTCATTTATTTTCACTTCTTTTTGCAATGATACTATAGAGCGTTCTGCTCTCCTTACAACAGTACGTGAAATATGAATAGTAGCCGCCGCCTCGCTACCACCTGGCAAAATAAAGCGTTCTAGTGGCGGGGCTTCTTCTATATATAAATCAATCTTTCTTTCTAAACTTTCAACCATCTCAATTGTCACTTTATAAGGAATTTTTTGTTCCACTATTGCCAAGTCTCCTCCACAATCAAATAGTTCATGTTGAATATTTTCGAGCTCATTGTAAATATCTATAAAAGCCCCACCTTGAAGCTTAGTCATTGCATATCCAATATGAGAATTTGCCTCGTCTATTGTTCCATACGCTTCCACACGGATATCATCTTTATCAACCCTGCCACCTATTACACTTGTCGTTCCTTTATCTCCTGTTTTTGTATATAATTTCATTTCTTCACAGCACCTCTCTTGTTATTTTTAATTCGACCAAGATAGAAAAAAGTTCTACCATTCTTTATTTAATTGAGTTTACAAAAAAATAAAAAACAGCAGAACTTTATTCATTATCAACTTTAAAAACGTATATCTAAATTATACGATTCGGTAAATATACAGAGAATGTAGTTCCTTCTCCAACAACACTTGATACAGAAATTTTACCATCATGGCCTTGAACAATATTTTTCGCAATCGCAAGCCCGAGTCCTGTTCCACCCTTTTTCCCACGTGTTCTTGCTTTATCAGCTTTATAGAAACGATCAAATAAAAATGGAATATCTTCTTCTGGAATGCCTGCACCCGAATCTTGTACTTCAAAAATAAGACCATTATTTTTCGTATCAATTACAAGCGTTACATGTCCGCCTGCGTTCGTATGACGTATTGCGTTATCAATTAAATTCGTCAATACTTGTTCCATACGATCTGCATCAAACGGGTATTGTTCAATTGGATCTTTGAAATCAACCGTTAACGCGACCTCTTTATCCTTTGCAATCCCTTGGAATTTACGACCAATTTTTTCAACAA
Organism: Bacillus sp. TE8-1; assembly: GCF_008368855.1. Classification (NCBI taxonomy): domain Bacteria; kingdom Bacillati; phylum Bacillota; class Bacilli; order Caryophanales; family Bacillaceae; genus Bacillus; species Bacillus sp. TE8-1. The sequence continues at coordinate 96,967 of NZ_QPET01000011.1, forward strand.
ACGGATGTATATCCACTTCACCAATATGTAACTCTACATGACCGCTTTCCATACGAGCTAGATCTAACAATTCATTTACAAGTTTACCTAAACGAACAGATTCATCATAAATAATTTGAACAAACTCATCAATTTCCTCTTTCGTTTGCACAATATCATCTAAAATCGCTTCACTATACCCTTGCAACATTACCATCGGTGTACGAAGTTCATGCGATACATTCGCAATAAAGTCTTGACGCATCTTTTCAAGACGACGTTCTTCCGTCATATCTCGCAGTACTGCTACAGCTCCACGAATTTTCGTTTGATTGTAAAGCGGCGTCATAAGAACTACATAGTTTCCTTTTTGTAAATTAATTTCAACAACTTGTTGTTGTTCGCTTTCTACAACGAGATGGAATAATTCCACAAGTTCAGAAGGTAGTTTTTTACTGAGCTCTATCTCTTTTTCTTCTTGCCAAACTTGTAAGAAATGTTCGGCCGGCGGATTAATAACTACGACTTCCCCTTCTTGATTTAACGTAATAACCCCATCTGCCATACTACTCAAAATACTTGCTAACTGCTCTTTTTCTTGTTGCAAGGCGTTCATATTAAACTTCAACTGTTTTCCCATTTGATTTAAGGCTGTTGCAAGCTCACCAATCTCATCCTGAGATACCATAGGAGCCTTTGCATCAAACTTCCCACGTGACACTTCAAAAGCAACCTCACGCATTTTACGAAGCGGCGCTGTGATCCGAGTAGATAAGAAGAACGCAAAGAAAGTTGTTAATATAATCGCAATTCCAGCCGATAAGAAAATAAAATCAGTCGTTCTTTCCATACCTTGTATCGGTACTTGTAAAGATTCATATACGAACACTGCACTTTGATTTTTTGATTGCATTGGTTTTCCGACGATCATAATATCATTTTCGGTGTTTTTATTCTTCCTACTATTAGACGCTTTTCTAACTTTATTTTTAATTTCTTTTTTGTCTGTAAACACAGCCGCTAATTCTTTATCTTCTTTTAAGTCATCCATTGTAAGAGTGACTAACCCTTCTTGTTTCGGTGAAGAAGAGATTTCCTTACCGTCTTCTACAATAATAATCCTTGAAAGTGGATCAGAGAATTTGTACGCGATATTCTCAATCGTTTTTACATCGGCACCTTCTTCAATTAACTCTGAAACACTTGTTGCAACTTTTTGAAGTCTAGCTTCACTCATTTCGACATAATACGTTCTAAAAAACTGTGAAAGTAAAATCGCAACAAATCCAAGAACAAACGAAACGAGAAGTAATATGGTCATCCATAACTTCCCTACTACACTTCTCCAAAGCATCAGTCGTTCACAACCTCAAACTTGTAACCTACACCCCAAACAGTAACGATCATTTTCGCAGCATCTGGTGATTTTTTGCTTAACTTCTCACGTAAACGTTTTACATGTGTATCGACTGTACGTAAATCTCCAAAGAATTCATATTGCCATACTTCTTTTAACAGCTGCTCACGATCGAATACTTTATCAGGAGCTTTCGCTAAAAATAATAGTAACTCATATTCTTTCGGCGTTAAGTTTACTTCATTACCATCTGCAGTAACACGGTGTGCATCGTTATCAATTGTTAAGTGCGGGAATACAGTAACATCTTTTGTCGTTGTATCTTGTGTAAAGAATGTTGTTGGTACAGCACGACGTAATACCGCTTTCACACGTAGTACGACCTCACGTGGACTAAATGGCTTTACAATATAATCATCTGTTCCAACTTCAAATCCTTGTACTCTATTTACTTCTTCACCTTTTGCTGTCAGCATAATAATTGGTGTCGCTTTCTTCTCACGAACCCCTTTACATACTTCAATGCCATCTTTACCAGGCATCATAAGATCTAATAAGATTAAATCGTAATCATTTTGCAACGCCATTTCTAAAGCTGTATCACCATTATCTGCTTCTTCAATCGTATATTGTTCTCTTTCTAAGTACATTTTCAATAAACGACGAATACGATCCTCATCATCTACAATTAAAATTCTTGATTCATTTTCCATCTCTACCCGCTGCGCACTCTCACCTCAGCGGTTCACACCTACCCTTCTTTAACTATTATGTTGCGCTATTCTTGTTTATTTAAGCAATCTTCTAAATGTTTCACTTCCCATATTATGCTTCACAAGAATAATAAATTTTGTTCAATTTTTTTCCAAAACTATGTATTTTTTTTGAACAGTATATAATGTCCTCGACATCATTTTACAAAATCAACCGCTACTTTGTCATGTTTTTCTCAAAAAAGAAGAAAAGTTGACAAAAATAAAATAGGAAAGTGACATGCACTCCCCTATTTTATTTCTCTATGCATATGAATGTAAACCGGCAATAATTAAGTTTACTACAATAAAGTTAAACATAATGATTGCAAAACCAATTACTGCAAGCCAAGCTGATTTCTCTCCATGCCACCCTTTAGATAATCGTAAATGTAGTACCGCAGCATAAAAGAGCCACGTTATAAGTGCCCAAACCTCTTTCGGATCCCAGCCCCAAAAGCGCGTCCACGCTATTTGAGCCCAAATCATCGCAAAAATTAACGCTCCTAATGTGAACACTGGGAATCCAATTGCAATAGATCGATATCCGATTTCATCTAGTAGATCACTATTCGTATTCTTTACTAACGGCTGAAGTGCCGCCGATACTCGCTTCCGTAAAACAAGTCTTAATACAATATACAGTAATGTTCCAACTAACACTGACCAAATAACAGTATTTAATTTTTTCGCATTTACAATTGCTGGAACTTCAACTGCCGGTTCTAATTTATTTTCTGTCAGTAACTTCCCTTCATGCGGTCCAACTAAAGCCGGAAGATTGTACTTCATTTCCGCTTGCTGTTCATTTTTGTCAATCCATTGAAACTTCGCTTCATATTTCATACTAGAAAATACCGTTGTTACCCCAATAAATCCAACTGTACAAACAAGTGTAAATACTACCGTCTCTAGCCAAAATGTACGTTTACTTCTCGTCGATTGATCTACATTTTTCAATAAATACATAACGCCTGTAATAAAACTAATCGCTAAAATGGCTTGTCCTGCTGCTGCAGTCGTCACGTGAATATGTAACCAATTACTTTTTAAAGATGGAATAAGCGGAGATATTTCCCTCGGAAACATACTTGCATAGGCAATTAATAAAAGCGCAACTGGTAATGCAAATAGTCCGATTATGCTTACACGGTACATAAAATACATAACAATAAATGCTCCTACAAGCATCATGCCGAAAAATGTACCGAATTCAAAAAAGTTACTAACTGGCGCATGCCCTGATGCAATCCACCTTGTAACAAAATATACTGTTTGTGCTATAAACCCTAAAATTGTAATCGTTATTCCTACATTTGCCCATTTATGACCCTTTTCTTTAATGGCTCCCCCAAAAAATAGAGTCGCAATTAAATATAAAATAAATGCGGTAAAGAGAAAGTTACTACTTATTTGCACCATATCGTTTCCCCACCTTAACTAATTTTTTTATCAATTACTTTATCATTTGGCTGTGGAATTGCTGTACCTTCTATTACTCTTTCAATATCTTTCTTTAAACCGAACCAATTTTTATTTGTATGCCCTGCAATCCACCATTCATCATTAACACGTTGTATCCAAATACGGCGATGATTCCAATACATACCTTGAATGACACCAACCATAAATATAAATCCTCCAATGCCGAGAATCCAAAGCGTTAAATCTTTTCTTACAGTAAGTGCTGTTGCATTTTGCATTTCAACACCTGCAAACGACATTTTATATTTGTTGTTTCCATCTGGTTCTATATTTTGCTGAATACCAACAAAACTCACTTCACCATCTGGTGTTTCAGGTGTAAACATTTTAAATACAAATGCAGGATTGTTTGGTAATTTCGTTTTTGTATTTGGTTTTCCATTCTCATCAAAATAAAAATCAGGAAAATAGCTTAATAGTTCTAGAGAATAACCATTTCCTAAATCATATTTTTCCTTAGGATTCGTTAAATCTACTTTAATTGGTCCCCACTTTTGATTATTTTCTTTATTTTGCAAGTTAAAGGACATACTTTTAAATTCACTTTCTTTATAAGAAACTTGATACACTGCAAATTGATCAAATTTCAGTGGTTCATTCACTCGAATTTCCGCTTCTTTTACTTTTTCTAATTTCGGTTTTTGTCCTGCTATATTTTCTCCTACCGCTTTATATAATACGGCATTCGTTTGGAAGTTTTTCGCAATCATTTTATCGCCTACACGATCAATCGCTTCATCAAAAACTTCCTTGTCCTTACTTTTATCATAAACTTCTTTTATAAATTTCTCGTTTTTTAAGTAGTATTGTCCATCCGTCCCTGGTATTTCTTTCGTTTCACCGTCACGTAACCAAAGTGCTTCGTCTACGTACATACTCGGTAAAAAACGAAGCATCGCACCGAATAAAAAGATAATAAGACCGATATGATTTACATATGGACCCCAACGCGAGAAGCGTCCCTTTTCTGCTAAAACGTTTCCGTCTTCCACTTTCACGTTATAGTTTCTTTTCTTTAAATTCTCTTGCACTCTTTCCAGGTCACCTTCTTGCGGTGTACCAGTCCCATATAATCTCTGTCTCTTTAAAAAACTAGGATGTCTTTTTACGCCTTGCTTTTTTAAAGCTTTATAAAGTGGAATAACGCGGTCTAAACTACATATCACAAGTGAAATACCGATAGAAGCAATCAAAATCATATACCACCATGAACCGTATAAATTATTAAACCCTAATTGATAGTATAATTGTCCTAAAAATCCGTATTCTTGTTTATAATATTCAGCTGGTGCAATACCTGGAGTTATGTACATTTCTTGCGGAAAAATAGTTCCTATCGCTGATGCAGCTAAAGTTATTACGATTAGCCATACACCTACTTTTACAGAAGAGAAAAAGCTCCAAATTTTATCGACTATCGTTTTTGTCTGCGTGAGAGATCTCCGTGCACTCCCCTCATAGCGCATATCCAATAGTTTTGCATTTTCATTGCTTTCAAATGGTTTCCCGCAAGCTTCACAAAAAACGGTTCCTATCGGATTAACATGTCCACATTCACATTTAATTTCTTTCAACACTCTCACCGCCCCTGTATCTATATGTACTATTGTATATTCTAACCTCAAGTTACCGCAATACTCAGAATTTTTAAACCAGAGGCACTATAAACACGCACCCCTTATGTAAAGGCTTTCTTTATTACGGAGTAATTTTCTTTAAATACCCTTCTAACTGTTCTTTCGTTTGTTCCCCTATAATTTGCTCCACTACTTTTCCATCTTTATCAATCAAAAAGCTTGTCGGTAAAGGACCTACTCCATATGTTCCTATAATCTTTTGTCCTTTATCAATGGCAACTGGGAATTTCAAACCATATTGGTTCACAAAGTTCTTTACTGCAATATCCGTTTCATCTGCATCTAACGCTATGATTTCAACGCCTTTTTCTTTATACTTTGGATATAATTCATTCATATAAGGCATTTCTTTTTCACAAGGTTTACACCACGTGCCCCAAAAGTTTAAAAATACACCTTTTCCCTTTAAATCTTTTAGTTCAATTTTCTTTCCTTCTAAATCCGTCACAATAAAGTTAGGTGCTTCTTTTCCGATTTGCATTTTCTCTTTATTAGCAAAGAATCCTTGATAAAGGGTAAATCCTACAGCACCACATAAAATGAGTAGAATAATAACGCGAAATAATAAGCGATTTTTCTTCATATTACCTCTCCTCTCCTCGGCAAGTGTTATGTATTATCTTCTGTAAATGTTGTATTGAATAAATCACCAGCAGAGCACTCCACTGGTGAATTTTTAACTCTATAGCTTATCTTGGCTTTGTAGAAGCAAGCGCGCGTAATTGTTTCACCTCATGTGGTGTCAATTCTCTCGCATCACCAGGTCGCAGGCTTCCTACTTCTAAGAAAGCATAACGTTCACGTTTTAATTTCACTACTTTACAGTCTAACGCTTCAAACATACGACGTACTTGACGATTACGTCCTTCATGAATTGTTAATTGTACAATAGCCATCTCTTTACGCTTGTCCCAAGAAATAATTTTCACACGTGCTGGTGCTGTTTTACCGTCTTCTAACGTAACACCGCGTTCTAACATGCGAATTTTCTCACCTGTTAATGGCCCTTTTATTTTTGCAACATATGTTTTTTCAACTTTATATCTAGGATGCATTAATACGTTTGCGAAGTCCCCATCGTTTGTCATTAATAATACGCCAGACGTATCATAATCTAAGCGTCCGATTGGGAATAAACGTTGTGTAATTTCCGGGAAAAAGTCCGTTACAACACTTCTTCCTTTATCGTCTGATACACTTGAAATTACGCCAGTTGGTTTATATAGTAAAAAATAAACAGGTTCTTCTTTTTCAAGAGGGATATTATTTACTTCTACTTTATCTTGAGGAGTTACTTTTGTCCCTAACTCTTTCACTATTTTTCCATTAACTTTCACTTTTCCTTGCTGAATTAATTCCTCAGCCTTTCTTCTCGATGCAATACCTGCTTGCGCAATCACTTTTTGTAATCGTTCCATTTCTTTTTTTCACCTCGAATTTATCTTACCTTACATTAGAAAGACTTGGCAACCGCATACGCTTTACGGCTATTCGCTTCATCTTACTTAAACAACATAGCGATGATAATAAACATATAAAGGTCAAATCATGTTTTTACCCTTTATTATTGTCCATATTTTTCATATTTCTCACAATAAAAGTTCATCATTTTGTCAAAAATACCACATAAAAAAACCACTATTAAGCTACACCTTAATAGTGGTCGTATACGTATTATAAGCGAAATAGCGTAAAAAATGAATAGTATTACTGAAACAATAAAGAAACGAACACAATTGAGCATATAATCCCGATTAAATCTGCAAAAAGCCCTACTTTTAGTGCATCCCCCATTTTTCTAATCCCAACCGCTCCAAAATATACAGTTAAAATATAGAAAGTCGTATCTGTGCTCCCTTGCATCGTAGAAGCCAATCTCCCAATAAACGAATCTGGCCCATATGTTGCAATTAAATCGGTCGTAATACTTAAACCAGCAGATCCTGAAATAGGGCGTATAAGTGCTAAGGGTACAATTTCTGCTGGAACATGGATCAAATCTAACATTGGCTTCATTACCGATATCATTGCATCTAACGCACCTGAAGACCGGAATATAGAAATAGACACAAGCATTCCAACCATAAACGGTAAGATGGAAATTGCAATTTGAATCCCTTCTTTTCCTCCCTCAACGAACGATTCATACGTCGGCACTTTCTTTATTGTGCCATATAAAAGGATAAAACCAATTACACAAGGGATTACCCATAAGGAAATTGTATTTACAATGCTCATTTTTTCCGCCCCTTTCTACTCCTTCTTCGGTAAAAATAGCGGTCAATCCAAATTGCCCCAATCATAGAAAGTACTTGTGCAATAAATGTTACCCCAACAATTTCAGTAGGATTCGCTGATTCATACGTCATTCGAATGGAAATGACTGTCGTAGGAATTAATGTAATAGCTGATGTATTTAATGCTAGAAACGTCACCATAGAACGGCTCGCCGAATCCTTTCCTCCATTTAACTCTTTCAGTTGTTCCATCGCTTTAATACCAAGAGGGGTCGCTGCATTACCTAGACCAAAAAAGTTTGCCATCATATTTGATAGAATAAATCCCATAGACGGATGATCCTTTGGTATTTCTGGAAACAACCTTTTTACTATCGGCATAAAAAGTGTAACTAATTTTTTTAACAATCCGGCTTCCTCTGCAATTTTCATTAAACCGAGCCAAAATACTAAAACACTAATAAGTCCTATACAAATCGTTACCGCATCTTTTGCTCCGTCAAATACAGCTTTATTCACTTCTTCCATCGTTCCATTTATCATGGCGTATACAATCCCAATGACAGCCATCGCTACCCATACGAGATTAACCATCGTTCCCAACACCTATCATGTAAGAAAAAATTTCTTTCACATTATTCCAGTAAAGTCCCGTTGTAGCTACTAACTTTCGTTTACTATAAAATAAATTCCGTTCTCCAACTTTTTCATTACCAACATAAATGTCTGTCTTCCCAACCTTTACTCCATCCGTAAGTTTTGTACTTTTATCGAGTTCAACTTTTAATACTACGTTCTTTTTTTCTTCTTCAGTTAACGGTACCGAAAAACTATTTTTCGTATAAACATGGTTGGCATACTTCTTTTCATTTATTTCAGCAATTGCTCCTTGTCCTAAAACTTTCGTTTGTTTGAAACGGTCAAAACCTTTATCAAACAAATTCATATGATCATCCCAATCACTAGAGGCACTCAAAGTTACGACAATTAAATCTAGTCCACCTTTTGATGCCGTTGTAACAAGCGTTCGCCCAGCTTTCTTCGTAAAGCCTGTTTTTCCCCCTGTTGCAAATTCATAATAAGACGTTACCAGCTTATGTTTATTTTTCCATGGGTAATCCCAAGAATCTGATTTATATGTTTTGGTTCCAAAGATTTTCTTAAATGTCTCGTTTCCCATTGCATATTTCGTTAATAATGCCATATCGTAAGCCGACGAATAATGTGATCCATCTCCATCTAAGCCATGAGGGTTTGAGAAGTGCGTATCTTTCATTCCAATTTCTTTCGCTTTTTGATTCATTAAATATACGAATCCATCTATACTCCCACCCACACTTTCAGCAATTACTTGCGCTGCGTCATTACCAGATCTAAGCATGAGTCCGTATACTAAATCTTCTAACTTCACTTTTTGTCCAGGCTTTAAATAGATTGCCGATCCTTCCACCCTCACCGCTTCATTACTAACTGATACCATTTCTTTCATCTTCCCTGATTCAGCAGCTAATAAGGCGGTCATAATTTTTGTTATACTAGCAATTTTTTGAGGCTCATGTTCTGCCTTTCCGTATAATACACGACCAGACTGTTGCTCCATTAATACAGCATTTCGAGCACTAACATTGCTGTTCATCTTTGCATATGTAGGAATCGGCATAACGCTTGCATACATCATAAGAAGCGTAATGATTACACAAATTCGTCTCATATTTCCCCCCACGTCCTTTTGGCACTTTTTGTACAAGTGTATGCTTGGCCTTTTAAAATATGAACGAAATCTTCCTTCTACTTCCATTAAAAAAGACGCAGAGAATTTGCGTCTAATATGGTGTCCATTCAATTTGTTTCGCAGTTTCAAACCTTTTTTCTACATCAGGCCAATTTACAACATTCCACCAGTTTTTAATATATTCATCTTTTCGATTTTGGTATTGTAAATAATACGCATGTTCCCAGACATCTAGTACAAGGAGCGGTATCGTATCCCATTGTGTAAATAATTGATGAAGTGTACTTTGCAAAATTTCTAACCTTCCAGACCGGGGTACCCAAACGAGAATTGCCCAGCCTGAACCTTCTACTTTAGAGGCTGCTTCTGTAAAATGTTTTTGGAAACGTAAAAAGCTCCCAAAATCTTGTTCAATTTGTTGTGAAAAAGTTCCTCTTGGACTTCCACCACCGTCTTTTTTCATGTTATTCCAAAATATCGTGTGTAAGTAATGACCTGACCCATGAAAAGCCGCTTCCCTTTCCCAATGCTTAATTAAATCAAATTTATTTGTTTTTCTCGCTTCTTCCATCATCTTCTCTGCTTTATTTAATCCTTCCACGTAACTCCGATGATGTTTATCATGATGTAACATCATAATTTCTTTAGAAATATACGGTTCTAACGCATTATATGGATAAGGTAATGGCGGGAGTGTATGTCCTCCAATTGGGACAGCTCGTTCACTATCCCCTCTTTCATATAATTCATATTCCTCTTCTTCTTGCATAAATACTTCCTGCAAGTGATGCTGAATATGTTCTACATCATCGCTTATTTCATACATAAACTCTGCATCTGTTTCATACTCATGCTCTTTCATACGCTCTAATAACGTCTGAATTTTATAAGCAAGCATATGGACATCATACACTTCCATTGCGCGACTATCTAATACGTGAAGAACACTTTCACACCAATTTTCTACTTCATGAAAGTAATCTGTAAATACACCTTGCTGATTCATGTTGCACCTCCCTAATGCTATCCACTTAACTATATTCAATGAAAATCCCTTATATAACTGTACAAAAGGAAAAGAAGCTAAGTCACCTTAGCTTCTTTTCCTCAATCAATATTTGTGTAACATCTTTGTCTGATAATCCGTCTCATAATATTCTAGTTCTTCACGCATCAATTGAAATTTACCTTCTAAACTCTTCATCACTTGCTCTAAAGATGCAGGTGGTGTTTGTTGAAAAACGATAGAATTTTTCCCTGTATATGCAGACCGACTATTTTCATACCAATGATCACTCTTCGGTGAAAAAAACTCTGCAATTACTTGATGGTAAATCTTATATAAAATTTTTTCAGCTGCTGTTTTTCGAAATGGCTGGCTATTCAACAAAACAAAACATGCATCCTGTCCTTCTTCGCAAAAAACGAGAAGTCGTCTCATTGATGCTAATAACCCTTTATAATATCGCTCATTCCCTGCTGGTGTTTCCTCTAATAAAGAAGGTAACGTATGATAATTTACATAATTGGTTATCAAATTAATAGCATCTTCTAAAAATATAGAAACTTGTTCTGTTTGATTTTCAACCATCAAATTAGACATTTTTTCTCTCTCCTTTGCCATTTCACGCTATTTCTACTCTTTTATTTTTATGTAATTCAGCCAATATTTCTTGTACTTTCGACACCGTTCCCTCATCAAAATATTGTTGAAATTCTTCCATATTATTTAAATACAAACGTTTTTGCGCACGAAGCTCCTTATCTTTCATTAAACAACATATCGCTACAATATCGCGCAAATATATGTTTTGTTCTTCTACTTTATACACTGGATTTCCTTCAAAAGGAGTAATTTCTTGTAAAACTTCTTCAAAATATCGAACGTATAAAACCGAAAAAGTTTTCTCTTTACCATTTAATATATATGTCACTTCAGATCTGTTAAAAAAATCCTCTGATGTATTAGGTTTCTCTTTTTCTAACTCATATCCTACGTAACCTTTTATAATCATATACTCCCCCCTCACCCTTCTTTCACCTTATTCTAACTTAATTTTCTGATAAACGAAATATTCTTTTAAATATACCTATATAAAAAATAGCTCCCCTATACAGGAAATTACCTTTTTATTTTTCTTGAAGTTTGTCATAATAATATTATTGTCTCAGTTTTCTTATACAAGGAGAGTTGTATTTATGTCGTTTTCATGGAAACGTTTCTTACAAATCGGGAAAATTATCTTCCCATTTGTTGTATTAACAATTGTATTCTTTCAAGCAAAAAAAGAATTAGCGGGCATTTCTTTTTTAGAAGCGATTGATACAATTAAAAACATTCCAACTGGAGGAGTCTTTTTAGCAATTACACTTGGTGCATTCGCTGTATCAACAATGTTCTTTTATGACTATGTTATGCTTCGTTACTTAAAAGCTGATATTCCTGTCCAAAAGATTTTCCGTATCTCGTGGATTGCTAATACTTTAAATGGATTTATCGGGTTTGGTGGTCTTGTTGGAGCCGGCGTACGCACAATGCTTTATCGTCCATATATAAAAGAAAATGGAAAACTTATTAAAAGTATCGCTTGGATGACAACTGCCTTTATTAATGGATTAGCCATTCTTTCATTTCTTGGTCTTATCGGAATATTAGACACGAGATTTATTTTGCATGAAAAACCATGGCTATGGCCTGTTCTTATCTTCTTCGCTCTTTTCGTCCCTATATATATCGGATTTTCTAAATTAAAAAATAGAAAAGCGACGCAAACAGAGGAACAAGAAGAAGAGGAGAAAAACCCAACTGTTTTATACTCATTAGTTTCATTAGTCGAATGGGTATCTGCTGGTATTGTTATGTACGTCATATTACTATTATTTGGCATTGAAATCGAATTCCAAAAGTTTTTAGGCGTATATGTTATTGCTGCTTTAGCTGGTGTCGTTAGCCTTGTTCCTGGTGGCCTTGGATCATTTGATCTTGTCTTCTTAACTGGGCTTGGGCAATACGGTATCGATACAGGTGTTTTACTCCCTGCTATGTTATTATATCGTCTCGTCTATTACATCTTGCCCTTCTGCCTTGGTCTCATTTTTGCAGCTTTTGAAATGACAGGAGTAGCCATTAAAAAGTTTGAAGATAAACCTTTTATTGCGCCTGCATTAGAGACAACTGGTGTTATATGGACTTTGCAGCGTGACTTTCTAGGAAAGTTAGGTTCTTGGGCATCTGCTGCTTTAACAGTATTTGCTGGCTTAATGGTTATTTTATCAACCATTCTACCGACAAGTATAAATCGGGCACACGCCTTACATATTCTAGCTCCAAAACATCTTATTCAATTTTCTTTTAGCTTATCCCTAACATTCGGTATTCTCCTCCTCATTCTTTCGCGGGGGATATATTACGGAACAAAACGTTCTTATTATATGACGATTGTTTCTTTAATTGGAGCTGCTATTTTTAACACACTAAAAGGAATTGATGTTGAAGAAACTTTTATTTTATTAATCGTACTCGCTGTATTGTATATGCTTCGTAAAAGGTTTGTACGTGAGAAAATGGAAGTCTCACTTTCCGATATCGTAAAAGTTTTTATATTCCTACTTGTAACGTTATATTTATATAAAAACTTAGGTATTTTATTTGCAGGTGCAAAAGAAGCTTTCAAACCTGATTTTGTCGTTCGTAATATTACACAAGTGAAACGAAGTGCATTAGCAGCTGCCTTTTTTGTTCCTACTTTTTTACTAATTGGTTCACTCATTGCAAATCGTTATCGAAATGAATTTCCTGGGCAACCAGCTAATGATAAACGATTACAAAACTTCTTAGATGAACATGGTGGAAATGTGCTTAGTCATTTAGGTTTTTTAGGAGATAAACAGTTCTTTTTCAGTAGTGATGGAAAAGCACTCATTCTCTTCTCAATAACTGGAAAACGGCTTATTGTACTAGGTGATCCAATTGGGGACCCTTCCTCCTATCGTACTGTATTGCAAGAGTTTTTAGCTGAGGCTGATCGATTTGGATACATTTGTGTATTCTATCAAATTGAAAGTAAATGGATGAGTTTATACCACGATTTTGGTTATAACTTCTTTAAGCTTGGTGAAGAAGCTGTTGTTGATTTAAATACCTTTACAATAACAGGAAAGAAACGCGCTGGCATGCGAGCTACTTTCAACCGTTTTGAAAGAGAAGGCTATACATTCTCTATTCATGAGCCACCTTTCTCCGACGAATTATATGAAGAGTTAAGAAAAGTTTCAGATGCATGGCTTGGTGGAAAAAAAGAGAAAGGTTTTTCACTCGGATACTTCGATCGTGAATATATTAGTCGCGCTCCTATCGCAACATTATCTGATGCGGATGGAAAAATTATTGCATTCACAACATTCATGCCTGTATATCAAAACGGATCATTATCTGTCGATTTAATGCGATATTATCCAGATGCGCCTAGCGGCATTATGGACGCAATTTTCATCCACTTATTCCAGTGGGCAAAAGAAAATGAATACCACTCCTTTAATATCGGTATGGCACCACTTTCAAATGTTGGTTTATCCACACAGTCTTTCTGGTCTGAACGAGTGGCTGCTGCAATCTTTAATAACGTTCGTTATACGTATAGTTTCAGCGGATTACGACATTTTAAAGAAAAATATAAACCAGCATGGAGCGGTAAATATTTAGCATTTAGGAAGAATCATTCTTTACCAATTACAATGCTCTCTGTAACAAAATTAATAGGAAAAAGAAAAAACAGCTAAATTCTTAGCTGTTTTTTCTTTTTTGAACTTGTACAATAAATTCTTTTTCATACTTCTTACCATTTATATAGAAATTCCCCCACATTTTATACGTGCCCTCGGCAGGAAATGTAATTCGGTATTGTAATTGCTCATCCGTATCTACAGGCATAGCGTATAAAAAATTCTCCTTCGTTTCATCCACTATATAGAGTGACTCTACTTCTCCTCTCTCTGAATGCAATTTCAATTTTTCACCCTTTTTCGCTTGAAACTGAAATGTTAACGTAACTGGTTCATTCGGATGTAATGCGCCAAATAAAAGAGAAACTTCATACTCTCCTATTTTTTTTGTAAGTACACTGTCGATTGGAAATTTCACTTTTTTCTTATTGTTCTCCTCTTTCGTTCTACCAAAATTCTTCCTAGCGAATGACTCTACGGACTTATTTTTGTCTTCGTATAAAAATATTGTATATTCTTCGTCTTTCGCTATTTTGGAAGATAACTTATATGACCCGTTCCCTGCAAATGTGGGTTTAATTTGTTGTATGTTTTTTAACTGTCCATCTACAATCACTGCCCGCATTTGATCATTTACACCACGAATTTCATTATTCTTGTTGTTTAACAACTGAAATACAATATCTACTTTCTCATTTCCCTTTCCATTTGAAACATCCCACTTTACTTCCTGAACATCTCCTACAGTCTCTTCGTTTTCTTGATATTTTTTTATGTAAAATCCTCCTGCCACAATAAGTACTAACGCAATAAGCCCAATGACAAGATTTTTCAAAACATCACCTACCATTTTTATTGTCTCTATTCATACAAAACTTCTTAAGATATATATTCTAGATTATGATTTATGAAATCCTCCTATTTTGTACATATTACAAATAATAAAAAGATTTTAATTGAAAGGATTCGTAGTGTATAATGCAAATGATATTGATTTCTATCAATACATTATAAGGAGGACTTTTTTATGAGTGTACATATCGAAGCAAAACAAGGCGAAATCGCTGAATCTATTCTATTACCTGGTGATCCATTACGTGCAAAATATATCGCTGAAACATTTCTAGAGGACGTTACTTGCTATAATAATGTGCGTGGTATGTTAGGTTTCACTGGAACTTATAAAGGAAAACGTGTATCTGTTCAAGGTACAGGTATGGGTGTTCCTTCTATTTCTATTTATGTAAACGAATTAATCCAAAGCTACGGAGTTAAAAATTTAATTCGCGTTGGAACTTGCGGTGCAATTCAAAAAGATGTAAAAGTTCGTGATGTTATTATCGCAATGACGGCTTGTACTGATTCTAATATGAACCGTTTAACATTCCCAGGATTTGATTTTGCACCAGCTGCAAACTTTGACCTTTTAAAGAAAGCTTATGATGCTGGAACTGAAAAAGGATTACACGTTCGTGTCGGTAACGTTTTAACAGCAGATGTGTTTTATCGTGAAAGCATGGACATGGTTAAAAAACTTGGAGATTACGGTGTATTAGCAGTAGAAATGGAAACAACTGCTCTTTACACATTAGCAGCGAAATACGGTGTAAATGCATTATCTGTATTAACAGTTAGCGATCACATCTTCACTGGCGAAGAAACAACATCTGAAGAGCGTCAAACTACATTTAACGAAATGATTGAAATCGCTTTAGATGCAGCAATTCAACAATAATTACACTAAAGAACTTGTCATACGTCTGGCGAGTTCTTTTTATGTGACTTTTTATAAATAACTACTTTATAAAGAGACAGATTTCTCCCCTCTACTTTCTTGTAACGTTTGTTATAATGAAGTGAAACTTTAATCAGTGGAGGTTTTTTCCATCCCCCATTGATTATTAGTTGAACCAATCGGATTTTACGGGCAATTGATCTCCCGCCTAACTCCCTTGTATTCGCCGAATTTTGAAGTGGGAGTCTTATTGCCCGTTAAAGCGGGATAAAGAAATCATTTACAGTATTTCTCATAAGAGGTGACGCAGTGAAAAACAGAAGTATCGTCTTTAAACTATTTTTATTAACATCCACTTTATTTACAATCATATTCCTACTTTTTTTCCTAGGACAATCTCTATTTTTAGAGAAATTTTATATTAATAAGAAAGTAAAAACAGTCCAAACTGCTTTTGAAAAATTCGTAGATAATTATGATAAAAGTGATAAAAGTTATGAGCAGGTTAGAAAATTAAAACAAGAATTTCATGATAAAACAAATGCCGATATGCAGTTTTTGGATTCTAACGGTATTATTAAAAGTGATAACAATTACTATATCGATGTATTTAATCCCAACAATAATAAACAGTATTCTATTCCACTTAATAATCTTTTAACACCAGAAGAATATAATAAATTCGAAAATTTAGGTTTAAAAAAAGATGTAATAATCAATGTTGATGGAGTCGTACAAGAGAATAATATAATCACACCACAAAAATTAGGAACGAATTATAATCAATGGCAGAACGAACATTTCTATTCGGATTTTCAGTCAATTAATGGTAACCCTTCTAAGAACAGACTTGCAAGCCGATACAAATCTACAACTCGAATTGTCTTTACAGGTGTTATAACTAAGTTACAGCTCCCATCCAAAGCGGAGGTTCGTCTTGCAAATGATATTGAAACATTACAAGCCGTTCAATATTTTGCAGATATGATTAGAGAGGGAACTTCTAACTCGAACCAATTAAGTACTTTCATATTAGATGGCGGAGAAAATATAAAAAATAGTATCTTTGTAAAACCGATTATAGAAAATGGAAGGATTACAGAATACACTTTTGCGATAGCATCTTTGCAGCCTGTTAATGAAGCGATGCTCGTTTTAAAAGATTATTATGTCTATGCCTTAATCATCGTGTTTCTCGTAATTATTTTGTTATCCTTCTACTACTCAAAAATCATTGTTAAGCCATTAATTAAAATAAATCGTGTTACAAAAAAAATGGCTAATTTTGATTTCAGCGAGAAATTACCTGTTACAGCTGACGATGAAATTGGCGGGCTTTCTGGCAGTATCAATACATTATCTGTAAATTTAAAAGATCGAATCGATCGATTAAATGTTGCTAATACAAAGTTACAACAAGATATTGAACGTGAACGTCAATTAGAAAAAACAAGAAAAGAATTCATTTCTGGCGTATCACACGAATTAAAAACACCGCTAAGTGTAATTAGAAGTTTTGCAGAAGGAATTAAAGATGGTGTTAGTAAGGATACTTCGTATTATACTGATGTTATTTTAGAAGAAACAGAAAATATGAACAGGCTGATTGTTGAAATGTTAGAATTAGCAAAGTTGGAATCTGGTACTTACAAACTAGATATGACGACGTTCTCAATCGGTGAATTAACGCAACAAGTCTACACAAAATTATTATTTAGCATGGAAGAAAAACATTTACAAGTGAACATCGATGCAGACTCTTCTATACTTGTTAAAGCAAATCGCAGTCGCATTGAGCAAGTAGTTGTGAACTTACTAAGTAATGCAATCCGTTATACGCCAGAGGGAGAAAAAATACAAGTCTCCATTATAGAAGCAGAAGATACCGTAAAAGTCGAAATCGAGAATACAGGAAACCCTATCCCTGAAGAAAGTCTTGAAAAAATTTGGGATCGCTTCTATCGTCTAGATGCATCGCGTAGCCGTCACACTGGAGGTACCGGTCTCGGATTATCTATTGTAAAAAACATTTTAGACCTCCATCATGCCGAGTATGGTGTGTATAATACGACTAACAGTGTTGTATTCTATTTCAATTTACAAAAAGTAAAAGAAGTCAAATAATTTGTCTTAATTTCACTAGGAGTTCACATGAAATTCACACTCTCCCTTTATAGTAAGAAACAAGTTAATCCTTTCCTTTACACATATAAAAGAGGAGAGTGCGTGAAATGAAACAAGCAGGACAACCTATTCAAAATGAAAAACAATTAGAAACTATCAAAAATATACTTTTACAATCTTCGAAACGTGATGGCTTATTATTCGTATTAGCTGTAAATTCTGGCTTAAAAGTAAGTGAAATCTTACAATTAAAAGTTAGTGATGTAATCGATGAAAATGAAAATGTTCGCCATTCCATTTTATTTTACAATGAAAAAGTGAAGAAACATAAATGGTTTGCTGTAAATGAAGACTTACAGCACGCAATCGAAGACTACATGAAAGAACGTAAAACTTGGAAACGTAATGAACCATTGTTAAAATCTCAAAAAGGAACAAAATCTATTACGAGACAACATGCATGGTACATTTTAAACAAAGCTGCAAAAGAAGTTGGATTAGAAGGGATTAGCTCACATACACTTCGAAAAACTTGGGGTTATTGTGCATACAAATCAGGTGTTGATATCGCATTTTTACAACACTTCTTTGATCACAGTACTCCATCAAAAACTTTAAAGTATATCGGTATTGCTTAATAACTCTTATACATAAAAAAGGTTACCATTTGAAAATTTGGTAACCTTTTTTATATTTCATATTCTCTTTTCTTGTCTCTCCTATACTGTAGTGGTACTCTAATAATAAGGGGGAGAAATTATGAACACACTTACAATTGAATTACCAAAAGAAACGGCTGAAAAACTTGATTTATTAAAACAAGCTTATGAAAAGAAAACAGGTGCTTCTATCTCTGAGAGCACTCTCGTTCAAACACTTATCTCAAAAGAATTTATCCAGGCGATAACTCCTTTTGATTTACAACAATTCGTCAACGGAAAAGAACAGCATTAATGCTGTTCTTTTTTTATCTCTATTTAAAATATACAAAGTTTTTTATATATTTTTAGAAAAACTATTGACAATGATAATGATAACCATTATCATTTATTATGAAGCCAACAATTGATGAATCAACCAAACGCTCAGTAACATTGTTACCCCTCTTTTTCATATAGAAAGGCACTGTACATTCCCCCTGTTTGTACAGTGCCTTTCTTGTTTATTATCATTCAAAAAAATTTAATTGCTCCGGCTTCGGCTCACCATATGTAATGTTCATCATTTTCATAAGCTGTTTCGCATTATCTGCTGCATCGCCGCCCGAATTATTGTTAAATAGTACGTATATGTCCTTTGTCTTCTTTTTTAATTGTTCTAGTCTTTCTACCCATTCTTCTAATTCTTTATTGTTGTAGCGATATAAGCAACGCACCGCTCTCCAATTTTCCCCTTTATCAAGCCAGCCATGAACATTCCGGCCATGAAAACGTATTAACACCATCTCTGCATTCGTTACTTCTAATACAAGCGGTACTGAACCCATCCCTGCCTGTGGCTCATCACAAATTGTATGAATCCATTTCTCCAGCTCTAGGAACTGTAACGTCTTATCTCTCATTTTTGGATAAAACCATGTTTGATTTCGAAATTCTATCGCACACGGCAAACCTTCCATTTTTTCTTTTGTATATCGGAGAAAATCTACATTTTTCTTTTTACAATCAAACCATGGTGGATATTGAAATAAAATCGTTTTTAATTTACCAGCTTCAATTAAAGGAAGAATAGATTGTTTATATACATCAAACATCTCATCGAACGTAGAAAAAGGAATTTCACCTTTCATATGTCCTGTCATTCCTTGATATGCTTTTACGATAAAAGAAAAATCTTTCGGTGTTTCCATTGCCCATTTTGTATAGTTTCGTGCAGGTTGCATCGCATAAAATGAGCTATCCACTTCTACTATAGGAAAATACTCGCTGTATGTTCGTAATTTATTTCTATTTTCATAGGGATTTATGTATAAAGAATCATGATCTCCCCATCCTGTCACTCCAATAAACAGCACATATACCCCTCCCTTTTTAACTTCATCTTCTATTCACTTTCCAAACACTTTGCATCATGTAGCCTTTTCTTTAAGAGTATCCTTATAAAAATATGATATACTATATGGAAGAATTTTTAAAATGAGGGGTTATTTATTTATGCTTCCAAACGATGCTACTGTATCTCATGAAAAACGAATTGAAGAACTAGAAAATAAAGTACGTTTTTATGAAGAACTTGTGAATCAATTACCACATCATTTCACATACAAAAATCCACATATTGGTTTACGAATAAAGAAAACTAGAACAACCCATTCCATTCAAGAAATACCAAAAGAGAATAAAGAGGCTCATTTTCAACTTACTTGTGATTCATTATTTTTATTTGAACAACTCGAAAAACACTTTGTACATATTTTTGATGCCTTTTCACATCATGTAACCTTTGTCGATAGTAAAGGGAATATTACTTTATGTAATCAAGTTGCTGCAGATGATTTCGGTGTAATACGAAATGATATTATCGGAAAACCGATTCAACAATTACTAAACTTGCCGGAAGAAAAAATTAAAGCGATTGAAACATTAAAAACGGGAACAGAAATATATAATGAAGAAGTTTTAGACAAAAACTATGGCATTATAAATAACCGAATTATTCGCGATTATAACGGGGAGATTTTTAGGGTTATTAGTGTCTTTCATTATTTAAATACAGAACGTGATGCAGAGAAGTTTTCGTTAGCAGGGCGAATCGCAGCTGGAATTGCACACGAAGTACGAAATCCTCTTACAACAGTACGAGGATACTTACAATTTTTACAAGAAAGCGTTTCTCCATCAAATAAAGAGTTATTTAAAAATTTGCTTATCCCTGAATTAGATCGTGCAAATAATATTATTACAAAATTTTTAGCCATTTCAAAAACACGGGAATTTACAAGAGAACCGTTTCCCATTAATACATTTTTACGTGACTATATTCAACAGTTACTAGTTAGTGAAGTTTCCTTGCATAATATTTCAATTGATTATAACTTCTCTAATGAATTAGATGATATTTTAGTCAATATTGATCGACATGAACTTGTTCAAGTGTTTTTAAATCTATTTCAAAATGCCGTCGATGCTCAAGGCGACAAACCTCTTTCTATTCAAATTACTAGTTATCGCCTTGATAACTTCGTTCGGATTACTTTCACAGATAATGGAATTGGTATTCCTCCAGCTATTCAAGAATATATCTTTGATCCATTCTTCTCAACGAAGGATTCGGGAACAGGACTAGGCTTGTCAGTAACAAAAAAAATCATCCAAAATCATAACGGCACGCTCAAAATGACTAGTGCTTCAAACGGTACAACTTTCACTATTTCTATTCCAATCTTACCTAAAACAACCCTTGAAAAATTAAATCAATGTAAATAAAGGACTAATGCACGAACTACATGCCAATTGTTAAACACTCCCAACAATTAGCATGTAGTTTTTTATGTTGCACTTTTCTTCTTTACATTATATAAACCTTTCTCTATATCTTACTTATTTCTTTCTAGGTGGGCCAATTTCTTATTTTTTTAGAAATGGTAGTTTGTCCATCACGAATTTAGTATAAATTTCATTTTAATATATAGTAATGACTAATGATTCTATGAAAGAAAAGAATGAAAAGATGAACAATAAAAATAAAGGAAAAGTATTTTATGGTAATGATTGTTGCGAAGTAAGAGCATGTAGCCATATTAACATCCCTAAGTCAGAACTCACAGAATTTGTTAGACTTCTTCAAACTCTTGGTCAAGCTATTCTAGTTCAATATGGATCTGGTTGCCTAGGCGGAGGAACTACGGGGACTACTGGTGCTCAAGGGGCTCAACAAGGACCTGCGGGCGATACAACTGCGACACTATCTGTCTTCCGAATTTACTAACCACAATTTCCGAAAATATTTTGGGAGGACTAAGCACATTTATAAGTAATAGATGTGATTTTGATTGACTATTAAATCTCTCTTTTAATAAAAAGGAGCACTTGTTTGGGAGGATAAGTGCTCCTTCTTTACGTTTCTTTACCTCAAATTTACTCTATCTTAATCCTCATTTTGTATGATAAATAATGAAGTCAAAGATATGAAAGAGGGATGAAAAATGAGAGTTATGTCACCGATACGCATTTGGATTGCTCTTATGATATGCATTATTTTATGTGTAGGATTTTTTTTAACTCTAAAATATTCCACTATTTCAAAAGCAGAGAGAAAAACAGTTCCATACACACTTTTGTATACGAAACAAAACAACATCCTTTATTCCAATTCCACAAATAATGAAAAAAAAGTTATAAAAGGAATGCTTATTACGGAAGCTCCTAGTTACGAAACTCTACTTCAAATTGCTGAAACGATTAAAAATCAATATACAAATAAAGGAATTGATGAAATCACGCTGTCTATCCATAATGAAAATAATGGTAGTTATGAAGAAGAATTACTATACGAACCGATTAGTAAAGGAACAATAATCATCACATACGATTCCCAATCCTTTGGCAGTACGAACATTACTCTTAATGAATAGTAGCATTTACCTCACAAATTATGAGCAAACTTTATTTTTCACATGAGAAAGAGGCGAATAACGAAATTCGCCTCTTTTTTTACCATAATGATGGAATCCACTCTTTCACTTTATTAAACCACTCTTGCTGTTCTTTTTTCCTTTGTTGTTCTTCTTCTTGCCTTTTCTTTTCTTCTTCTTTTCTTCGCTTTTCTTCTTCAATTGTTTGCAATTGTTTTTTATAGTCCGCTTCAGATATTAACGACAATTGGAACGCTTTTTGGGCTGGGTTTGCATTTGCTTTTTTCATGATATCCCGGAACATCGTCGTTGTAATTTGACTACCACCTGGAACATAATGCTCGCTATCTGTTTTGTCATATCCTACCCAAATCGCACCTACTAAATCTGGTGTGTATCCTACAAACCACGAGTCCTTTGCCCCTACGCTCGGACCATTTACAAGTTGAGTAGTCCCTGTCTTTCCTGCTGTATCAACATTAGTAACTTTCGCTTTTCCACCTGTTCCCTTTTCTACAACACCTTTTAATAAATACGTCATCTTTTGAGCAATTTTCTCACTCGTCACTCGTGTCTCTTTCTTATACCATTTCCCTATTATTTCTCCTTCAGCATTTTGAACTTCTCTAATTGCATGAGCCTCTACTTGAACCCCATCATTAGCAAATGTACTATATGCTTGGGCCATTACAAATGGTGATGTCCCTACATGCATCCCACCTAAAGCAATTGGATACGTACGGTCTTCTGGTACTAATGGAATACCAAATCGCTCTAAAGATTTCAATCCTTTATCTAATCCTATTTGTTCTAATAGCCACACAGCGGAAACATTATACGACTTTGCTACCGCTTCATACATTGTCACATTACCATGAAAAGCCTGATCACTATTTTTCGGTTCATATTCTTTAATATGAAATGGTTCATCCTTTAATATATCGTATACTTCATACCCTTGTTCTAAAGCGGGTACATATACAGCTAGAGGCTTTAACGTTGAACCTGGTTGTCTTTTTAATTGCGTAGCATGATTAAATTGTAAAAACTGATATGGTCCTCTACCACCAACTAAAGCTGGAACACCGCCTGTTTTGGGATTTATAAGGACTACACCCGTTTGCATAAGTTGATCTGAGCCACTATCTTTGAAATAACTATCATTATTCACAACATCTTCTACAGCTTGTTGTTTTTTCGGGTCAAGCTCTGTATAAATACGATAACCACCCGCTAAAATTTCATTTTGTGTTAATTCGTACTTTTCCATCGCTTCTCTAACAATATAGTCTACATATTGAGAGTATTTTCCCTTGTATTTATCATCAACGCCACGTTTTAACACAAGTCCGCTCTCTTTTTCTTTATTATACTGTTCGTCAGAAATATACCCTTGCTCTTTCATTAAACTTAATACGACATTACGTCTTTCAATTGACTTGTTAAAGTTTTTATAAGGTGAATACGCAGATGGTGCTTTAATCAAGCCCGCAATCGTTGCAGCTTCTGAAATTGTTAAATCTTTTACATCTTTATCAAAATAAGATTTAGCTGCCCTTTTTATACCCCAAGCACCTTCACCAAAATAAATTTGGTTCATATACATTTCAATGATTTCATCTTTCGTATACGTGCGCTCTATTTTTTTCGTTAAAAAATATTCCTTTATTTTTCGGGAGTATGTGCGGTCTTGTGTCAGAAATACATTTTTCGCAAGTTGTTGTGTTATTGTACTTCCCCCTGCTACAACTTCTCCTGCTGTAATATTTTTAAAAACCGCACTTATAATTCCACTATAATAAATACCATGATGGTTAAAAAATTCCTTATCTTCTACTGCAACAATTGCCTGAACCATAATATCAGGAATATCTTTTCTTTTAACGCCTTCTGTTTTCGAAGAAGCTAATTTAGTTGCGACCTCATTATTTGCATCATAAATTAAAGTCGGTTGTGGAACAGCTTGTTTTAATTCAGATATGTCTTGAATGGAAATTATTATATTTACAGCAATAAATAGAGTAACGAATACACTTCCCAATACAATTAATGAATTACGAAGTTTCTTCCTCTTATTGAACCACTCAAGCATTTTTTTAAAATGAGTGTTCTTCAATTTCATTCGTTCACTTCCTTCATTTATTTACACTCTTCTTTTTAAAAGGAAGAATATACCGCCTTTTAAATTTATTATAATAACGTAGTCATTCCTATAGTGTAAAGCTTTTCTTTTGCATTCATACTTTTTGCAAGAAAAGGACATTCTACAAGTAAGATATTCACTATTGGATATTAATATTATTAATAGAACAACGAGAGTTATGTTAAGTTTTTGTAAACTTTTCGATAAAATGTTTTAAAAAACGACAGTTTTTTGTTAGAATTGATTAGCCAATATATTTTACATATATTACTTTTGTGGGGGTAACAATAATGGTCTTTAAATCAAAAAAAGATAAATTTTCTGAAATGCTAATGAATGTTTCCGAAAATTTAAAAGAAGGCGCGCAGTTTTTCGTGGAGTATAAAATTAAAAATGCTAGCGATTTAAAAGAGTTTTCTATGCGCATGAAAGAGTATGAGTCAAAAGGTGACTCATTTATTCACGAAATCATTATGGAGTTAAACAAAGCGTTTATCACTCCGATTGAGCGTGAGGACATCCTACAACTTGCAATGAGTATGGATGATGTATTAGACGGATTAGATCACAGTGCTGGTCTGTTCGAAATGTATTCTATTACAGAAGCTGATGAATACATGATTAAATTCGTAGAAGCAATTAATCAATGTGCGATTGAGATTGCAAACTCTGTTGAATTAATGTCTAACAAAAAATTAGTCGACATTCGTACAAATGCGATTAAAATTAAGGATTATGAATCACAGTGTGATGATATTCGCCGTCATGCGATTAAGAACTTATTCTCTCGTGAAAAAGATCCGATTAAGATTATTCAATTTAAAGAGATTTACGAAGAGCTTGAAGAAGTAGCTGATAGCTGTCAAAGCGTTGCAAACGTATTAGAAACAATTATTATGAAGAACGCGTAAGGAGTTTGATCATGGATACACTCTTGATACTGACCGTTTTAGTAGTCATTTGCGCTTTAGCTTTTGACTTTATCAATGGATTTCACGATACAGCAAACGCTATTGCAACGGCTGTTTCAACGAAAGCTCTAAAGCCTAGACATGCCATTATTATGGCGGCTATTATGAACTTTTTGGGCGCAATGACATTTACAGGTGTAGCAAAAACGATTACAAAAGATATCGTTGATCCATTCGCCTTACAAAATGGTTCTCTTGTAATTTTAGCTGCTTTGCTTGCGGCAATAGCTTGGAACTTAATTACTTGGTACTACGGTATTCCAAGTAGTTCTTCGCATGCAATTATCGGCTCAATCGCAGGTGCAGCAATTGCGGCCGCTGGGATTAGCTCGCTAAATCTTAAAGGATTTATTAAAATTATTGAAGCTTTAATCATTTCACCGATTATCGCTTTCGTTATTGGTTATACCGTATACAGTATTTTTAAAGTAGTATTTAAAAACTTTAACTTAACAAAAACGAATAAGAACTTCCGTATATTCCAGATTTTCACTGCAGCATTACAAGCCTACACACACGGTACGAATGATGCACAAAAAGCAATGGGAATCATTACGATGGCTCTTATGGCTAATAACTATCATACTTCTAGCGATATCCCGTTCTGGGTACAATTATCTTGTGCTATCGCAATGGGGCTTGGTACTTC
The DNA here is from genome assembly GCF_008368855.1 of Bacillus sp. TE8-1. Taxonomy (NCBI): domain Bacteria; kingdom Bacillati; phylum Bacillota; class Bacilli; order Caryophanales; family Bacillaceae; genus Bacillus; species Bacillus sp. TE8-1. The sequence goes on from NZ_QPET01000011.1 coordinate 123,063, forward strand.
TGTCGGCGGATGGAAAATTATTAAAACTGTCGGTGGACAAATTATGAAAATTCGTCCTGTAAATGGTGTAGCTGCCGATTTATCATCATCACTTGTTATTTTCGGTGCAACATTCATTCACTTACCGGTTAGTACGACGCACGTTATCTCTTCTTCTATTTTAGGGGTTGGTGCTTCTCACCGTGTGAAAGGGGTAAAATGGGGAACTGCAAAACGCATGTTAATTACATGGGTTATTACACTTCCTATTTCAGCTTCTTTAGCTGCTCTGTTTTACTACCTATTACATTTTGTTTTCTAATCAAAAGTCGTCTTCCTTATTTTTCTAGGAAGACGACTTTTTTGTGAACAAGCCTATTTCTCATTAAAAAGCGTGTATAATAATTGGTGGATAAGTTATTTAGAGGAGTTGGCAATTTTGGAATACATCATGTTACTTTTCATCGGACTAATCGCCGGAACAGTCGGCAGCCTAGTTGGGCTTGGAGGCGGAATTATTATTGTTCCGTTATTAATTGGATTACACAGTTTATCACCACAACTTGCAGTAGGGACTTCTATGGTAACAGTCGTTTTCACAGGACTATCTTCCACCCTTACTTACATGAAGCATAAGCGAGTAGATTATAAAAGTGGACTTATTTTATTTATCGGAAGCGGCCCTGGTGGTATTATCGGATCATGGGCAAATAAATTTTTAAACCAAGACACATTTTCTTTATACTTTGGGATTTTCCTTATATTCGTCTCAATTCTACTTATGCTTCGAGACAAATTAAAACCTCTTTCCCTCTCAAATACGTCTGTAATTAAGCGTTCTTTTACAGATAATGATGGAAATACTGTACACTACCAATTCCCACCGTTTCTTGCTATCTTTATCGCCTTTATAGTTGGGTTTATATCTGGATTATTTGGAATTGGTGGCGGTGCCTTACTTGTTCCAGCAATGATGCTTCTTTTTGCATTCCCAGCACATATTGCAGTAGCAACTTCAATGTTCATCGTATTTCTATCAGCAATTGTAAGTTCTGCAACTCACATCTCACTTGGAAATGTCAGCTGGATTTATGCATTAATCCTGATTCCGGGTGCATGGATTGGCGGAAAAATCGGGGCTTACATTAATACAAAACTAAGTGGTAACGCCGTAATTAATTTATTACGTATTACGTTGATTATTCTTGGAACTAGATTAATCATTATTTCCCTTTTATAACGTATTCTTTTTAGAATGCGTTTTTCTTATACACATGAATATAAAAATCCTCCGAGGAGAACAAATAAAATTAAACAAACACATAATAACATATAATTTGAAATATGTACTTTCTTCAAGTTGACCACTCCTATAACTGCGACTGTTATCTTTATGATAGCGAAAAAATAGTTCACTTGCAGTTACAGAGTGCTAACAATGCAAAATCAATTATTACAAATTTTATCCTTATATTTCATTTCTTTGTATATTCTATCGATTTAATAAAAAAAGATGTCATATTGACATCTTTTTTAATGAAGAAGTGACCACCCCATGAAGTCTTCATGTACTTGGCACGCCCTCTTATCGTTTCGATCATATAATTCAGCATAGCTATCTGTTTCTTCATCATAAGCCATCGTATAAATAATTTGGCCGTCTACTTCAACGGATAAAACGACTCCACCTTTCATCTCTTCTACATGAATGATAGCATTCGCCGGAATTCTCATATCCGTCATTCTCATCGCATCTAACAATATACTAAACCCCCTACAGCGTATTCATTGCTAGTACTATTACACACTAAATAGTATACTACTGTAATAGCATACATTTCGTCAATGAAATTGCTGTTGAAATAGCATATTGTCTATATACATATACGCTAAAATAGAAGAAATAGAAACATATTAATGGGGGGCTAACATTGATTCTACACAAAGGAGATGTACTATTCCGTCAAGGCGAGGACGGTCCTTTATACTTTATAAAAACAGGCTTATTAAAAGTAGTTCGGCTAGAAGAAGACGGAACACCATTTTTATTCAACATTATCGTTCCAGGTGAAACGATACCTCATCATTCTTTAATTTCACCGAAAGAATATCACGGTACAGCTATCGCTTTAATAAAAACAGAAGTGGAACCGATCACTAGTAGTGAATGGTACGAGAGACTTCAAGCAAATCCCGAATCGTATGCTAACATCGCTATGCAATTGCAATCTAAATTAAGAATGATGCAACAACGAATTGATCAATTGACAACCGTCTCTCCGAAAGAACGTCTTCATCGTTTACAAGAATGGTTCACCCTATATTTAGGTGACATTCCTATATATGAAATATTAACACAAACCGAAATTGGTCAACTGATAGGTATACGTCGTGAAACAGTAAACCGTTTATTACGAGAACAAATAAAAAACGAGGTAAAATAAATACCTCGTTTTTTTGCTTATTGTAAGCTTGTTGCTGGGCCGAAAAATTCATAATGAATATGCTCTTGTTTCACACTTAAATCAGTTAGTGCAGCATTTATATGCTTCATAAATGCTACTGGACCACAGAAATAAAACTCTGCTTCAGTTGTCGGAATAATAGTTTTTAACCATTCACTTTCAATGAAACCTTCTTTATCAAAGTTCTTCATTTCTAAATCTTTTTCAGTCGGTGCAGAATAACAAGTATATGCTTTAACTTGTTCATATTCATTTTCTACTGTCTTAACGTGTTCTTTCATTGCATGTGTATTACTATTTATTGCTGCATGAACAAAATATACATTACGTTTTGAATCTTGTTCAATTAACGTATTTAACATACTCATCATCGGTGTAATCCCTACTCCACCACTAATTAGTACAACTGGTAATGTTGAATCCATATTTAACACGAAATCTCCCGCTGGTGCACTTACTGGTAAAACATCTCCTTCTTTTACATGTTCATGTAAGTAATTAGACACTTTACCGTCTGGTGTATCTACACCTTTTTCTTTTTTTACACTAATACGATAATATTCTTTCCCAGGAGCATCGGATAAACTATATTGACGATTATGTGTATATGTCTCACCTTCAATATTGATTTGAATCGTTACATATTGACCTGGGATGAATGAAGAAACTTTCCCTCCATCTTCAGGTTTCAAATAAAATGACGTAATAACATCGCTTTCCTTCACTTTTTTAACAATCACAAAGTTGCGGAAGTCTTTCCATCCACCTTCTTTATGTGCAGCTTCTTTATACATCTCTGCTTCAATGCTAATGAATGCATCAGCAATGACACCATATGCTTCTCCCCATGCATTTAAAACTTCATCAGGTGCACCTGCGATCTCTTTAATGGCACGTAGTAAACATGTACCTACAATCGGGTAATGCTCTGCTTTAATACCTAAACTTCTATGCTTATGACCAATTTGTTTTACAACTGGAATAATAGCTTCTAAATTATCAATGTACGTTGCAGCTGCATAAACAGCATTCGCTAACGCTTGTTGTTGTCTTCCCTTTTTCTGATTTGTATGGTTGAAAATATTCAATAACTCCGGATGTTCCGAAAATAAAATTTCATAAAATCTCGTTGTAATTTCAACGCCTTTTTCTTGTAATAATGGTACTGTTGACTTTACGATTTCAATTGTTTTTGCACTTAACATTGTATCCCACTCCTCTATTTCCTTAACTGTTTTTAGTTTAACTGAATCTTATAATGCAGATTGTGATTTTAATCACTATTAACACGGTGTTTTTGTGAATAATATATGAACATTGCATTTACAAAAGAAAATAAGCTAACTAGAATTCTAGCTAGCTTATTATTTTGTTTGTATAGCTTGTTCGATTACTTTTATATCTTTCCCATCGCCAAACTCCGTATACCCCCAGATATTCGTTTCACCTCTATATTTATTTACGATAATATCCAAGTCATGATATACACGGTGAGCATACACTACATACTCAATATTTTGAAGTTCCACACCTTTTTTTACAATTTCATAGCTTCTATTTACATCGCGTTTTATTTTTTCATTCTTTATTTCCGTATGTATATTTTTTAAAGATTGTTCTTGTTGTTGAAACCATTGCTTAAATTGATTCCAATCCCCATCTGTATAATTCTCTGCTTTACCATAATTTAAGAAATTATTATAGCTTTCATGTGTCATTCGAATAAAATCTAGCACTTTTGTCTCTTCTTGCACATCTTCTATTTGAGCTATTGTATTTACCTCAGCAGGCTTATTTGCATAATGTAACAGCACTTTCATAAGACTATAACTCGCAATGATCATCACGATAATAATACCTAATACATTTAACAATTTCTTCATACACAGAACTCCTTCTCTACTAAAAATATTACAACGTATGACTATACTTGTAACATTCTCTCGTAGAAATATAATTCCTGTATTAATTCTTCCTATCATTTCGACAATATTTTTCTATACATTTCTCGTTGGCAAATGTTCTTGTAAAACAATATATCCTTCATAAGCTGTGTAACCGAGTATAACCATTAATCCGATATAACAAGCAAATACTGTCCATTTCGTTTTCGCATCCACTTTATAATAGTTTTCTTGTTGTTCCTTTTCTGTTTTCCATTCATTTAATTTTCTTTCTGACGCTTCAAATGCTTCCCTTATGTAAATTGTATACTCATCTTTTTCATCTTCATATGGAACATAATCTAACGGTTCGAACTTCGGTAAAAGATACTCTAACACTTCCATTTTTTGAAGTTCACCTATTTGTAACTCTTTTTCCCGTTCTCTTTGTCTTAATGCATTCATCTCATGATGCATCACGTATATAGTCCGATGTACAGCACCCGTTTCTTTTAATTCCTCTTCAAGCCTAGTAACATATTCTTTCATCCCATCAATTTTATGCCCTAATTCCTTAATCGGCTCATCTCTCTTTATTACTCTATATAACTCCATACAACCGATAATAACAATAAATCCTCCCAAAATACTTTTAAAGTAAATTGAATAGCCAAGTAATAAAATAAGGCCTGCTCCCCAAATTTTAGTACTGACAACTGAAATAATTCGCCCACCATCTAGCGGTGAAACGGGAATTAAATTAAAGAAATTAATCATACTTCCAAGCAAAATAACAAGCGCCCAAAATGGCTCTTTCGTCATTATATAAAGCGGTATCGCCGGTAAAAATGACAGAAGTCCGAAAAGCGGACCCATATAGGCAATGTAAGCTTCCTCTTTCGCATTTTTCGGCATCTCTTTCATTCCAATAAGAGCCCCCATAAATGGAATAAAGATTGCTGGCGATGTTGGGATCCCCTTTCTTTTCGCAGCCCATAAATGGCCCATTTCATGAACAAACAACAAATAAATGAGCGCTACTCCAAATTTCCAACCATATAGAACTGCGTATGCGCCAAGCGATAGAAACATACTAAATACCGTTGAAAACTTTGCTAATTTAAAAATTGCAAATACCCACTTTAACTTAGACAGTAAAAATAGACCTATCGCAACAATAATTCCCCATAATCCTTTTTTATTATTTTTCATATTCCTCTCCTTTATCTCTCATTAATGAATCATATCATTCATCAAAGCTTGTTCTTTTCTCTATTATGACATATTTTTTTCTATTGTTAGAAATAATGTTTATATAATCCATTTTCAGCCAAAAATATAAATAAAAGGAGGTGTACACAAATGAATTTACAATCTCTTATAATAGGTGCTCTATCGTTTTTAGCTTCAACTCTTATTTTTTATACCGTTAGTTACGTATTATTATTAGATTTGTTGCCCAATCACGTATTTATTGCCCTTGTCATCCTTTCCGCTCTTATGATTTCTTTTCTTATTACACGAAAATCAATGAATGAGCCATCTACAAAAGCAAAGTAATAGAGAGGGGTGCTTTCCCCTCTCTATTATCATTTCCTAGGAAAGGTCATATAGATTTGACGAGTTTACATTCATTCCAATCCGTAAGGGCTAATTAAAGTCTCACTTTATCTTTGAAAATTCATTTTTTCACCATAATCTTTAACAATCTGAATTATATTTTGAAACACACCTATTTTTTCTTTTTCACTGTTTAATATTTTCAAATCATAATTTTCGTAATATGTTTCTAATGATTTTAATTGTGATTCTGAAGCGCTTTTTATCGGAACAGTAGCATGCAATTCATATTGCTTATACCCTTCCTTTACTTTTTCACCTAAAATTATTTCACTCTCTTTTGCTCCAATTAATTTTTGAACTTTTTCTGGAAAATTGAGTTGCAAATAATATTCTTGCTCCTTCACTAACTTATTGTATAGTGATTGTGAAATCGTATACCGTACCGTATAATTCACGTTTTGATCGCCTGTTTTAATATGAAACGCGGTAATCTGCAAATCTTTTTTTGTTACTTCCGTTAAAGGGCTTACCTGCATCTCATCTTCTTTTTGTTCTGAGACATTTGGAAATATATCCAAAAGCTTTTCCGTATCTTTTTCATTCAACATATACATAGCTTTCTTATATTGCACCCATCCTCGTCTATCTTCTCCCCTTAACCATGCATAATAAGTTTCTTTTTTCCCATCTCTACTAATTTGTATTTCATATTCAGGTTCACCGAAGCTTCCTGTTATTTCTTGTTTCTCAGCTTTATTCAAAATGTCTATTACTAACTTCGCTTCTGATTCCTGCAACTTTTTCTCTTTATGTTTTTTTTGTATAACGGTTACCCCTATTGTTTCTTTCACTTCATTCACCGTCTCTTCTACTTTTTTTGTTTCTTTTTTCGGTTCAACTTGACCACAAGCTGCTAGTAACATAACAAACAACAACACCAATACATATTTCCCTTTCAAATTAATCCTCCTCTTACGATAAGAAATCCTTATAATCTTCATACATAAAACAAAAACGTGACATCCTATTAAATACGCTATACTAATCATTGAAAGGAGGTCTTTATCATGTCCATTAATTTTCATGATGAAAATAATAAGTACACATATGCAACAAGAAACGCTCATATTTCTTGGGCTGAAATGGTAAAAAACATTACAGAAATACAAAACAAGCAAATAATTGATATCGGCTGTGGTGGTGGGATTTATACGAAAGAACTCGCTCTTATGGGAGCCAATAATGTTGTGGGACTTGATTTTTCAAAAGAAATATTACAAGCTGCAAAAGAAAATTGTAACAACTTTTCAAACATTTCATTCATCCACGGTGATGCACATAATATCCCATACCCTAATGAAACATTCGACATAGTTATTTCGCGTGCAGTTATTCATCATTTACAAGACATTCCTACATTTTTACGTGAAGCTTCTCGTATATTAAATAAAAACGGTGTACTTATTTTACAAGATCGAACAATTGAAGATTGTACAATTCCAGGAAGTCCCGAACACATTCGCGGATATTTTTTCTCTCTATTTCCAAAACTTATTGAAATAGAGTCAAAAAGACGTCCAAAAACCAACACTATACAGACAGAATTACAAAAACATTCTCTTCATGTACTTCCCACACAAACACAATGGGAAATACGAAAAATACATGATTCTGTAGAAGCATTATTGCAAGATTTATCTCCTCGAACAGGTCGATCTATTCTATATGAGTTAACAGATGATGAACTTTCTCAACTTCTACAACATATACAGACCGCATTACAAAACGTCTCTCCTATTATTGAAAGAGATCGATGGACAATTTGGAGCGCCATGAAGTTGTAAGGAAGGAAGCCTCACAAAATAATGTGAGGCTTCCTTTCTTTCATAATCTAATTTTGCAACACTCTTGATATCCTCCACTTCTGGCCTGTGCACTTCCACACTTCGGACATACTAAATATCTAGACTGATTTGTCAATAAACTACCTTTTTGAAAGAGTAAAACTTCTGCTTGTTTAAACGAACGCGAATAATATAACCACATAAAACCAATTATAGCAATAATGCCAAATAATACTCCCATCGCAAGCATTTCAGTCACCTCTTTTGGTTTGTTCTTTCCAGCAAGTGGATTGTTGTATTATTCTCTGTAAATTCAAACAATCCCTTCTTTACTCTTATAAATATCAACTTTCTCTATAAATTTTACAATTCTCCGCAAATTTTCACTCCCATTTTACAATTCATCATTTCCTTTACAACAACGAATATCACTTTCGATATTTCCGTATATAAATATATCTTTCAAAAAACATATTGACTTTCTAAAAAAAACATGCAACAATACTGTCAGAATACTTGAATAAAAATTCATTGACGAGAACGAATACGTTATAGAACTGTTCCCCAGAGAGTTGGCGATTTGCTGAAAGCCAACGTTCAGCGCGTAACCGAAAATCATCTCCGAGAAGTAGAACCGAATGTTACAGTAAGTTCTTACCGGCCGTCCCCCGTTACAAGGAACACGTATCATGTTGTACGTTGCAAAGCCGTATACATATAGATTTATTTCTACATGTGTAAATTAGGGTGGTATCGCGGGTAAATATAACTCGTCCCTTTCTTTAGGGACGAGTTTTTTGTGTTCTTACAAATGAATTTTAAAAAGGAGGAAAAACAATGAACACTGTATCAAAAAAACATATTTTTTTCACGGGTCTTATGCTATTTTCTTTATTTTTTGGGGCAGGTAATTTAATTTTCCCTCCCATGCTTGGCCAAAATGCAGGTGAAAACTTTTGGCCAGCAATGATTGGATTTTTACTAACAGGAGTTGGCTTACCACTACTAACTGTTATCGCAATTTCTCTATCTGGAAATGGAATGCAGCAACTTGCAAGTCATGTTCATCCATTATTTGGAATTTTCTTTACAGTAATTGTATACATTGCTATCGGTCCATCTATGGGCATCCCACGTGTTGCAAATGTCGCTTATGAAATGGGTGTTAGTTCTTTCTTACCAGAAACAATCCGCTCTAGCAGCCTAGTGCTATTTGTATATACAATCATCTTCTTTACTATCGTATTTTGGCTCAGTTTGAATCCATCTAAACTTGTTGATCGTATTGGAAATGTATTAACACCTATTTTATTACTCTCTATTTTCTTATTGTTTGTTAAAAGTGTATTTACACCACTTGGGCAATCAGGACCAGCAATGCAAGAGTATCAAACTTCTCCAATCTTCAAAGGCTTTATGGAAGGCTACTTAACAATGGACACTATTTCAGCACTTGCATTCGGAATTATCGTTGTAAATGCAATTCGCTCTAAAGGTGTGAATGATCGTAAGTCCATTGCCATCGCCACAGCAAAAGCAGGGCTTATTGCCGCTACAGGGCTCGTACTTGTATACGGTGCACTCGGCTGGCTTGGGGCAACTAGCGTCTCGCTCGGATATGCAAAAAATGGCGGACAGCTACTTACTGTTATCGTACAACAATTATTCGGTCCATACGGTTTGCTCCTATTATCTCTTATCGTTACACTCGCTTGTTTAACGACATGCGTTGGACTCGTATCTGCGTGCAGCCAATATTTTTCAACATTATTGACTACATTTTCATACAAAACGTTCGCGAGTATCATTTGCGCATTAGGATTACTAGTTGCCAACTTAGGTTTAACGAAAATTATCGCAATCTCTGTTCCAATTCTACTTGTTGTGTATCCAATTGCGATTGTACTCGTACTACTATCATTACTTCATAAATACTTCGGTGGATATCGCTCTGTTTATGTAGGTGCTTTAATTGGAGCAGCTGTAGTGAGCGTATTTGATGGATTAAAACAAGGTGGTATTTCAGTTTCATTTATCACACCATATTTTGAATTTATCCCTTTATATAATGAAGGAATCGGCTGGCTAATACCAGCATTAGTAGGAGGTCTTATTGGTCTTGCAATGGCTAAGTTAAGCGGTACGAAAAAAGTTCCATTAGTAACCGAATCTCACGAAGTAAAAGCCTCCTAAAAAAACTCCCAAAAGGGAGTTTTTTTACATTTGATACGCAGCATGATTAAAACTGCTTATTTTATAAGCCTTCGTATAATATTCAATATTCGTATCAACTGTTTCTACCTTGACAACATCATAGCGCTCTTCTTGCTTTACTAAAAATAAATAGTATTCCTCTGTTGCCTCAATAATCGCAATTTTATCTGTTTCAACATTATATTGTTCACAAAGCGCTTGTAATGCGTTCACATAATCCCCTAATTTTTTAGACTTATCCATTCCGAATATAGTTTGAACTAACATATACATTCTCCCCTTTATATGTACTGTTAACACCTCAATGATAACGCTTACATTATTTGTCGTCAATAAAAACATTCAATTGTTTTAACGCCAAATCTATATTGTATCGAGCCAATAATCAGCGAGGAATTCCCCGCCAATTAAAGTTTTACTTTATCCCGCATTAACTGCCCGTAAAAGTCCGATTGGTGAGGGCTGATAATCAGTGGGAGAGGAACAACCTCCCCACTGATTAAAGTTTCACTTTATCACTTCGTTAATTGATGCCTAAATGCATAAATAACCGCCTGAGTACGGTCACTTACATTCAATTTATTTAATATATTACTCACATGTGTCTTTACCGTTTTCAGTGCAATAAATAACTCGTCCGCAATCTCTTGATTACTTTTTCCCTCTGCAATTAATAACAAAATCTCAAACTCTCTTTCCGTTAAATCATCATGCAAAGGTTGCTCTTTCTTTTGACGCATACGGGACATCATTTTCCCGGTAACTTTCGGCTCTAATACTGTTTCTCCATCATAAGTAGCTCGTACAGCATCAGCAATATCACTTGCTCTTGATGTTTTTAATAAGTAACTGGTCGCCCCAGCCTCAATAACAGGATACAATTTTTCGTCATCTAAAAAGCTTGTTACAACTACAATTTTTGCTTCTGGCCATTCTTGAATAATAGCACGTGTTGCGTCGACACCATCCATCTCATCCATAACAAGGTCCATTAAAATAATATCCGGCCTTAATTGCAATGCTAATTCTGATCCTTTTCTTCCATTCTCAGCTTCCCCTACTACTTCAATATCTGGCTGTGTCGATAAATATGCCGATACACCCATACGAACCATTTCATGATCATCGACAAGCAATACTTTTATCATACTTCTCCCCCTCTCTCAATCATAATCGGTACTTTTACTTCTATTTGTGTACCTTTGGCCGGGAAACTAAGTACCTTAAGTGTCCCACCAATTTCATGAACACGCTCTTGCATCGATCTTAGGCCATATGAACCAGCCTTATTAACCCCTACTTCAAACCCAACGCCGTCATCAATGATTTTTAAAATCGCATATTGATCAATTTTTCGAAGGCGCACTTCTGTTTTCTTTGCCTTCGCGTGTCGCAACGTGTTTGATAGCGCTTCTTGCACAATACGGAATAAATGATCTTCTACACCTTTTTTTAATTCTATTGGCTCAATAAGCCATTCAATTTTCATATGTTGTTTTCGCGATAATTCCGTTAATAATTCCTCTATACCTTCTGTCAGTTTCTTACCTTCCAATTGTACAGGACGTAAATGAAGGAGCAATGCTCTCATTTCTGATTGAGCATTTACAACCATATTTTCAACAAGTTGCAATTGTTTTTTTGTCACATCTGGAAATTCAGTTATTTGTTCATTAATCGCTGACATCATCATCGACATTGCGAAAAGCTGCTGACTTACTGAATCATGCAACTCCCTTGCTAAACGATGCCTTTCTTGAGAAATCGCTTCTTGTCTCATCTCTTCATTCCAATGAGCTCGTTCATTCGTTACTTTTTGAAAGAGTCCAGCTTGCTCCTCTAATCGACGAGCCAGAACGATTACTTTTCGTTCCACTTCATGAAATTCATCATCTGCAGTAAACGAAACATCGCTCGGAAAATTCCCTCGCTCTACTTCAAATAGAAAAGTATTTAATCCTTGTATACGCTGCTCTATATAATAACCGATTGCATATCCTACAATTCCCCCGATAAGTAAACTTGTAGTCATAATAAACAAGCCAATTGGAACAGAAGCGATGGATTCCTTCCATAATAAATCATACACTTGTTGCTCGCTTTTCCATACATATACAATTGTACAAATGAGTGCGATACTAACAGAGGACAACATAGAATAACGAATATACATCCACGAAATATTTTTTTGTTTCTTCATTATACTTTCCTCACTTCCGTGTCGCCTACGACAAGCGAAGAAATAATTTTAATACGTCGAGGAGCCTCTTTATACTGCTCTGTTCTAAATGTAACATTGCGGTTAAACCCTGTCTCTTCATGACCTGGCAAGAGCACACGTCCGACAATAACAGAATGATTTAAAGAAAGTTCAATATCATACGGCACATATAAACGAATATTACCAACGACACCCCGAATAACAATTACCGTTTCCCCTTCTGGAATCATAGCAGTTGTTAAATCTATTTCCACATCACAAGCACCATATTGAACATTAATATCCTCAAGTTCATAAATATGATCCATCATTCGCACATTGCCTACAAACATATTTTTCAAATATGTTTCTGTACGATATATTTGCTTCTCTTCGTCTATAATCCCTTTTTCTTTAATTTCAACCTTCATTGCTTTTTGCTGATGCCCTTGTTGAATCAATTGATAACCAATTAAAGCTAAACAAGCAAATACGACAAGAACAAATGCTGCTGATGAAAATAAGAAAAATAAAAATACGATACCACCAACAAATAAAAATACATTTCCCCGTACATAACGATTCTTTTTACGATAATGCCTTCCAAACATAAGCATAATAAATGCAAAAATGAGACCACCTGGTTCAAAATGTCCAAGTATCATATCAAGAAAAAGACCGAATCCAAATATGATGAGGAGCATCCCCATTAATTGTGTCTTTGAAAAATGTTTCTTCATTTCAGCTCCCCCCTTCTTGTCACATATACATAGAAGAAAAGGCATTGCTTTCCAACACCTTTTCTCCTATCACTATATCATAAGCCTGTTTTATAATATACTACTATTATTTTGTTAACTCTTTCGTTAACGATACATCATTCTTTTCTTTCATTTCACGCTCAAGTTTTGCAATTTTCATATCAAATGTATCACGCTCATGCTCTTCATTCATACGAGTTTCTAAGTCACGAATGTGATCTTCAATTTCTTCAAATCGTAAGAACGGATTATTTTCATCCATTTTATGCATCGCAGTATTCATACGACGATTTGCATGTGCCATATTTTCACGTGCCATTAGTTCCATACGCTTTGCGTGCATTTCTTTTAATTTATTTTTCATTTCAGAAAGACGACGCTCTAACTCATCAATTTGCTCTACAACACCTGCATACATTTCTTCTAATCGAGTTACTTGACCTTCATAATAAGCTACCTCTTCTAACGCACGTTCGTGCAATTGCAATTCGCCTGCTTCTTGAGCAATGATAGCTTGCTTTGATCTTTTATTAACGAAATAACGTGCTTGCTCAAGCTCACGAGCAAAGTTAGATTTTAATGTTTTATGACGCTCAATTAACTTCTCAATTTTTGTTATTTCACGCTCACTATCACGTAAATATTGGTTTAACATCGCAATTGGATTTTTTCTTTCCTTCTCATCTAACACGTTATGAAAATCAGCTAAAATTGCATCGCGTACACGTCCGAATAAAGATTGTTTCATTATAAATCTTCCTCTCTTCTACTTTTTTTATAATTTGATTTATTGTTTTAGTTTTTCATTAATTTGTTCCACTCATCTTCAAAGTTGCTATATGGTTTAGAACTTTCTGGAGCAGATTCAACAACTACATCTTTTTCTTTTTTCCACTCACGGTATCCGTAGTATAAAACCACTAAAGCAGCGATACCGATTAATGCTGGCGAATGAGAAAGTGCAATGGATAAACCGATTAAACCAACAATCCCCCAAGCTAACTTTCCAAAAAATGATTTAGCTCGCACAAATGATTTATAGCTCCAATATACAACTCCTGCTCCGATTGCAAATCCTACAATACCAGCAAGACTACCAAGAGCAATTAAAGCCAAAATACCGGCTGCGATAAACGCTAGAAATTGTTTCATCTTGTGCTTGCCTCCCTTCGATTTGATACTCTTATCTTAACTATTTTTTCATCTTTCCATAACGAGCTTAAGAACCGTTTTTAACTCAGACTTAAGACCGAGTCATATTCAGCCCTTTACGCAAAAAAACGTGCAGAGTCTATCCTCTGCACGTTTTTTAATTACTAACATTCATATTAAATTAAGCTGTTTTATGATACTCTTTTTTCTCAGCTACTTTCGAAAACCTTGGAAACCCAATTAAAATAGAAGCAATCCCACATACTCCAACTAAGATTGGATAAAATGCATATGGCAACAATTCAACCGGAGATAACGCTGCAAATCCTGCTGCCGTTAACATTTGGGCACCGTACGGAATTAATCCTTGCACACAACATGAGAAAAGATCTAATACACTCGCTGATTTACGAGGGTCTATTTCATATTGATCTGCAATATTTTTTGCAAGCGGGCCTGTAAAGATAATTGAAATCGTATTATTCGCTGTACACATATTCGTCATACTCACTAAACCAGCAATACCAAATTCCGCTCCTTTTTTCGAACGAATATTACGTGTTAATACATTCATTAAATATTGAATACCACCATTATATTGGATTAATTCAACCATACCGCCAATTAATATAGCAAGTAATACTAACTCCATCATACCGCCCATTCCAGTCGTTACACTTTTAAAGAAACTTTCTAACGTGTAACTTCCATCTATAAGGCCGATAACACCAGATAGTACAGTTCCACCAGTTAATACAATAAGTACATTCCAGCCAAGTAGCGCTGTAATAAGTACTCCTGCGTACGGTAAAATCTTTATCCAATCAAAGCTATGTGCTTTAATCTGCGTGTCACTTCCTGAAGTAACTATTACTAATAGTACAATTGTAATAATAGCCGCTGGTAACACAATTAAAAAGTTCGTTTTAAACTTATCTTTCATTTCTGTTCCTTGTGAACGAACAGCTGCGATTGTTGTATCTGAAATAAATGATAAATTATCACCAAACATCGCTCCGCCAACAACAGTAGCCATTGCAAGCGCAATTGAGATATCGGTTTGACCACTAATACCTACAGCAATCGGCGCTAATGCTGCAATTGTTCCCATTGAAGTTCCCATCGCTAATGAAATAAATGCACCAATAACAAAGATTCCAGCTACGATAAATCCTGGCGGTAAAATAGTTAATGCTAAATTAACAGTTGAGTCTACTCCGCCCATTCCTTTAGCAGTTTCAGAAAATGCACCTGCAAGCACAAAAATTAATACCATAATCATGATATCCGGATTTCCTGCACCTTTAGCGAACCGCTCTACTTTCACATTAAAACTTTCTTTACGATTCATCACTAAAGCGACTCCTACAGCAATTGAAATCGCTACAAGTATCGGCAATTTATAGAAATCACCTGTAATAATTCCAGAACCAATAAATAGCGCCAAAAATATCCCAAGTGGTAATAAAGCTAAACCATTTCCTCTCGTTTCTTTCAAAGTACCATCTCTCCCTAGTTTCAACCTTTTTCTAATGAATAACAAAAGACCTCTTCCGATGAGAAGAGGTCTTATACATCTATAAGAAACGCTCTTCTCATCTTTCAAGCACATGCTTGCTGGATTTGGCACAGCACTCTGAAATCGAGTCCGCTGCCGAGGCATCGTAGGGCCAGTCCCTCCGCCTCTCTTTATAAGAAGGTTTCATATTTATTTTTTAATAATAATTTCTTCCCTAACTTTACTCGCTTACAAAACAAAAGTCAATTATTTTTTGTATAGATTTTTTTGGTAATTATACAAAAATTCGAATACAACAATCATTTTAACTTTTCGATTTCTTCTTCCAATATTGAAATCCAATAAAATTCACTATTTTTTATTGCTGCTAATATCCATTTCGTAGTGTACCAAGCTAACTCATACTCTTCCTTCGTGACATCGCCACTTTTATAAGCATCCTCTAGCTCTTCTTCATCTAATATATACACCTTACCGCTGGGTAATAATACTACATCTAAATATAAATCATCAAAATACGGTAAACCACGATCGTCTATTTCATATTCTTTCGTCACATCAATATAATATTGCACTAAATTGTGCCTATCATCTAACATAGCTGTAATCGCAAAGTTCTTTCCATTAATGAAATATTGAACCCACGTATACCCATCACTTGCAATACAAATTTCTTTACCATCATATTCTTTACAACTAGGCTCTCTCACCTTTTTTATATCCAGTATTCCGAGCATTCCCTCTTCCACTTGCTTAACCGTATAACTCTTTTCTATTAGTCTCTTCCACGAAGAACCGTCACCATATTTTCGTTTCATTATGTCTGCTCCTCTTCTATATACAGAAAAGCTCCCACATATTATGTGAGAGCTTGTTCATATTATAATTAAGCCGCTTGACCCTTTTCAGAAATCTCTTTTAAATAAGCTTGTCCTTTTTCAGCGTCATATTGACCTTCCCACTTAGACATAACTACAGCTGCTAAAGAGTTTCCTACAACGTTAACTGCTGTACGAGCCATATCTAAAATACGGTCAATACCAGCAATGAACGCTAAGCCTTCAGGTGGAATACCTACTGTACCAAGTGTCGCTAATAATACAACGAATGATACGCCCGGTACACCTGCGATACCTTTTGATGTAACCATTAATACAAGCAACAATGTAATTTGTTGTGTAATAGATAAATCAATACCGTACATTTGCGCTAAGAAAATAGCCGCAATTGCTTGATATAAAGTTGATCCATCTAAGTTAAATGAATAACCTGTCGGAATAACGAAAGATGTAATTGCTTTCGGGCAACCGAATTTCTCCATTTTCTCCATGATTTTTGGTAAAACTGTTTCTGAGCTTGCTGTAGAATACGCTAAGATCAGCTCGTCTTTTAAAATCTTAAAGAATTGGAAAATGTTAATTCCAAATATTTTCGCTGTAAGTCCTAAGACAACTACGACGAAGAAAATCATTGCTCCATATACGACAATTAGTAATTTCCCTAACGGAATTAATGAAGCAAGACCAAATGTAGAAACTGTAACACCAATTAGTGCAAACACACCAAATGGTGCAAATTTCATAACTTGGTTTGTTACGTAAAACATTGCATCAGCTACACCTTGGAAAAATTGAAGAACTGGTCTTCCTCTTTCACCAATCGCTGCTACACCTAAACCAAATAGTACAGAGAAGAAGATAATAGCAAGCATATCTCCGTCAGCTAACGACTTCATAATGTTCGTTGGAACAATATTTACAAATGTATCTGCAAATGAATGACTTTGTACTTG
The DNA here is from genome assembly GCF_008368855.1 of Bacillus sp. TE8-1. Taxonomy (NCBI): domain Bacteria; kingdom Bacillati; phylum Bacillota; class Bacilli; order Caryophanales; family Bacillaceae; genus Bacillus; species Bacillus sp. TE8-1. The sequence continues at coordinate 140,435 of NZ_QPET01000011.1, forward strand.
CTCTGTCGTATGTGTATATTTCGAAATATCTGTCTTTGTTAACTGCTCCATATTTACGCCTTTTCCTGGTTGGAAAATATTCGCTATTAATAGACCAACAATAATTGCAATTGTTGTAATAATTTCAAAGTAAAGAATTGTTTTTCCGCCTAGTCGACCTAGTTTTTTAACATCGCCAACACCAGCAACCCCAACAACAATACTTGCTACAACAATCGGTACAACGATCATTTTAATTAATCGGATGAAAATATCACCAATTGGTTGTAAGTACTTCACAACAGCTGGATTATCAAAGAAAATCGCACCAACCGCAATACCAAGCGCAAGTCCTATTAATATTTGCCATGCAAGTCCTATTCTTTTCATATTTGTTGTAACCCCCTCTTCGATGTGTCACTCTATCTCTCATTCTATCTCTATAAAACTAAGAAATTAAGAGTATTACATATTATTCGACAATTCACTACATTTTGTCCCTGTTAAAAATCATAAATCAAAAATTTAAATCTGACAACAAAATAACTTTGCCCGAACACAAATAATTTTCTTGACAAAAAGCAGACCCATGTTAGAAAACCTAACATGAGAACGATTCCTTACTAGTGTTTTATTAGCTTTCAAAGTAATATTTCACCTCATAAAAACGATTACTTTCCTCCTTCATTTCACAGATAAATCCCAAAATTTACCTTTGTTACACATATGAATAAAATGTAAGCACTATGACAATTACAGTTGAAAAATGATAAATTCCGACAAAACTTAGCAATTTTATAAAATTTTCTTTACATTATGATTACAACGATAGACACCCTTCTTCTTATGATATATAACATTCATAGGGAAAGGAGTCAGACAACAATGAAAAAGAAATTTGCAGCGTTTAGCGTTTTAGCAGCAGGAACGATTTTTGCTTCCCCGTTACTTTCACCCGTATACGCTGAAACGAATCAAGATAAATTATCTAACATTCAATCTGAATTAGAAGGCAAACAAAGTGACTTACAAAATAAATCAGTCGAGAAAGAACAAATAGAAAAAGAAATTCAAGAATTACAGAAGAAAATCGATGAATTAACTACTTCCATTAATAAAAATGAGACTGAATTAAACGATACAAAAAAAGAAATTAGCAAAACACAACAAGTAATTACTGACAAAAAGAAACATATAGAACAATTACAAACAAACATAGATACACGTCAGGAAGTTATTAAACAACGATTACAATCTATGCAAGAAAAACCGCGTACAAATATCATTACAGAAGTATTAACAAACTCTACAAACATTGCTGATCTTGTTGATAATATGTACTCCGTAAGTTTAATATTAAACAACGATACAGATATTGTAAAAAAACAAACATCTGATCAAAATGCTGTAACGACAGAAAAAGAGGCTGTTGAGAAAAAAGAACAACAACTGAAAGACTCTGAACAAAAACTAGAACAAAAACAACAAGAATTACAAAATAATCAACAGCAGCAACAAACTCTTATTAACGATCTACATACGAAAGTAGCAAAAGTAGATTCAGAGATTGAAGGATTAGAAGAATCCAAGGGCATTTTAGAAAATCAACGTCAAGCTGTTCAAAAAGCAATTGAAGAAGAAAAACGGGCGGAAGAAGCTCGTAAAGCGGAAGAAGCCCGCCAGGCAGAAGAGGCTCGCAAACAACAAGCTACTAAATCTGCTCAAGCGGCCCCAACACCACATGATACAAATATCGGTGGTTTTATCAAACCAGCAGCTGGATCAAAAACTTCCGGATTTGGTGTACGTTCTTTAGATAACCATAAAGGAATTGACATCGCTGCTTCGGGAACGGTTCCAATTATCGCTGCTGCAGATGGCGTTGTTATTCGCTCAGAATTATCATCTAGTTACGGAAACGTAGTGTATTTATCTCACCGTATAAACGGAAAAACATATACGACAGTATATGCTCATATGAATAGTCGTTCTGTATCGAATGGACAAACTGTAAAACAAGGCGATCAGCTTGGATTTATGGGGAATACGGGCCAATCATACGGACAACATTTACACTTCGAACTTCATCTTGGAGAATGGAATGTCGGCAAGACAAACGCAGTTGACCCATCTCCTTATATCGGATTATAAAAAACCTCGGTGCCTACCGAGGTTTTTCATTTACACTTCACACAATATAGGCGTTCTACATAGACTATAACTAAATGCCTATAGTTGACGAGGTGATCCATATGAATACGCAATTACAACAAAAAATAGAAGAAGCTAGAGGAACGTATATTGGCCGAATATTTACATTTGGCGGCTCAGTTTTATTTTTAATCGGTTCATTCCTCGCAGTCACCACAGCCTATAAAGCGTATAATCGTCTATTACATTCATCAACATAAAAAAAGACGGGAGATCCCCGCCTTTTTTTATGCAAACATTTTAAATACACCTATCGCATTTAAAAATACAATTATTACAGTTACCGGAATAACATAACGAAGTAAGAAGAACCAAATGTTAAATAACGTTTTCCCTTTCGTTTCCGTCACTTCTAATTCTTTCATCAACAATTCTTTACTCATTTTATTTGGTACAAATAATGAAATAGCTAGTACTCCTAACGGTAGCAATACGTTACTTACCGAAAAGTCGACTAAATCAAAGAACGTTTTCCCAAATATTTTCACGTCACTCATAATCCCAAATGATAACGCTGATGGAATACCGACTGCAAAAATAAGAATACCAATTAATAATGATGCTGACGGACGCTTCTTCTCATTACCTTTCGCAACAGATGCTACTACAATTTCAAGCATTGAAATTGCTGATGTTAAAGTCGCAAAGAAGAATAAAATTAAAAACATAATAAAGAAAAATTGACCAAATGGTATTTTTGCAAATACTGCTGGAAGGACGATAAACAGTAATCCTGGTCCTTCAGTTGGTTTTACTCCTAATGCGAAAATCGCTGGGAAAATTGCTAATCCTGCAAGTACTGTAACAAAAACAGTTAAACTTACAATAGATGTTGCTGATTTCGCTAAATGTTCCTCTTTCTTTAAATACGAACTATACGTGACCATTACTGAGGCACCTACTGTTAGTGAGAAGAAAGATTGTCCCATCGCGTATAAAATCGTATCTGCTGTAAGCTTTGAAAAATCTGGCTTTAAGAAGAACTCTACTCCAGCAAAAGCACCATCGAGTGTTAACGCACGAACAATAATCGCAATAAATAAAATAAATAATAGCGGCATCATGTACTTACTTGCCTTTTCTATACCTTTCTCTACACCTTTACTTACGACAAAAATTGTACAAAGCATAAAGATAAATTGTGCTCCAATCGCACTTAACGGATTTGAAATCGTTTCACCGAACAATTGTCCATAATCAGCTGCTCCATTCCAGAAACTTCCTGTCACACTATAATATAAATAAAGTAAAATCCATCCACCTACAACACTATAAAAAGATAGTACACTAAAACAAGTAACAACTCCCATACGACCAATCCAAGGATATACTTTGCTATTTGGCACTAGTACTTTATAAGCTGTAACGGCCTCTTTTTGCGTGCTACGTCCAATAACAAACTCCGCTATTAAAAGAGGCATACCTATAAATAAAGTTAATAGTAAAAATACAAGGAAGAATGCGCCTCCCCCGCCATTACCTGCAACATATGGAAATTTCCATATCGCACCAAGACCTACTGCGGCTCCGGCTGCTGCGAGTACAAAGCCTATTTTCGACGTCCATTGCTGTGTTTCTTTCATCATAATTTCTCCTTTTCTGAATATTTAAACTTTTGTTAATTATACACTTTCATTTCATACTCGCACACCTCCTTTAGAAAATAAAAAAGTCCCCTACACGCAAATATGCATGTAGAGGACGATATATGTAATGTAAATACCGTGGTACCACCTCAATTGGATTGATAAATCCCACTTGTTCAAGTACAGGAATAATTCCGATACTCTATCCTTTTAACGGCGGAACCCGGGTTGCCTACTACAATGTTCAACATACCTCTCGCAAGCCCATTCTGTATATTTTATCGTACCGGGCTCCCACCTAACCCCAGCTCTCTGAACGCATCAAATATACGTACTCTTCTTGCTCATCGATTTCATCTATTGAAGTTACTTGTGATTATAAATTATATTTTTATATTTGTAAAGCGCACTTTATCTTTTATTATTTTAAAACCTTTTCCTCTAACTCACGTAAAAAACTTTCTCTTTTCCCCTCATTTTGCACATATACTGATTTCAACACTTCTTGGAGCAATATATTTCGTTCCCTCTTTTCTAACTGTAAATCTTTTAACTTCAACCTTACTTCATATAAAAAATCTAAATACGATTCATATGTCTCATCATATTTATTTGCAATATCATCTCGAATTTTTTTTGCGAGCTTCGGGCTCGCTCCCCCAGTAGAAACTGCTATATTAAGTAAACCACGATGAATCGCTGCCGGAAAATGAACATTACCACTTTCCGGATTTGTAATAATATTTACTAATTGATTCTCAGCGGCATCTTCAGCAACTTGTTCATTTAATATTGAATCACTACTCGCTGCAACAACTAAAAAAGCACTTTTAATATCACTTTTTTCATATTCTCTTTGATACCAACGAATTTTCTTTTCTTCCACAAGTTTTACTAAATTCGCATCTAATTCTGGACTTATCACAACTATATCCGCACCCTGTTTGAGTAAAGGAATAATTTTAAATCCTGCAACTTTTCCCCCGCCAATAACAACAACGCGTTTCTCATTAACTCGCACTGTAAGTGGATACATACTGATCTCCTTTCAATAACTCCGTCGTTTTCTGAATTAACATATCTTGAAACGCTTCATTCTTCCCTAAATATGGACTGATTTTTATCTCTTCCACTTCATATTGGCGCACTTCTTTCTCAATATGTTTCATAAGTAAACCTGTAAATAACAAGTAAGGCAGTACAACGATGTTCTTTTCTTTTCGTTCTACAACTTCCTTTAACTTCTCCTCAAATTTTGGCTCTGCAGCCGCTAAATAACAAACTTCTACTTTTTTAACCTTCTCTTTTGTTTGAAATAAAGAAGCAATCCAGTTTATATCTCTTAATACTTCAGGATCACTGCTCCCTCTTGCAACAAGAAGTAACGTCACTTCATTTTTATCTTCCTGTTCGATGCCACTTCCGCTATACACCGATTTAACAAGTGTTTCTGATACACCAAACGGATTACCATAGGTCACTTTAACATCCGAAAATTGATTAGTTAACTTTTCCAATTCAAAAGGGATATCTTTTTTTACATGACCTGCCGCTAATAAAAAAACAGGGATAGCAATAATCTCAGTGGCCCCACGCTTCACACATGTACGAAAACCATCTTCAATAGAAGGATTCGCTAACTCTAAAAAACAAACTTCTTGAATAGTCGCTTCTATACGGCTCATGCATGATGTAATAAATTGAATCGCCTCTTCTTTCGCTGTCTTCAAACGACTTCCATGACATATATATAAGACGGCTTTCATTTTACAACACTCCACTTACTTGATAAGCATTTTCTGTCTGCTTCTCAAACCAATGAATTTTTTCTCTAAAACGGACAACCTCTCCAATTACAATCATACTCGGATTTTGAATTTGCTCTTTTTTCGCAACATCTACAATTGTCCCTAACGTTCCAACAACTGTGCGTTGCATAGACGTCGTCCCCTGCTCAATAATAGCAGCTAGCGTACTTTTATCTTTTCCATGCTTCATAAGTTGCTCACATATGTAGGGCAAATTACTAACCCCCATATATACCGCTAAAGTCTCTACACCTTTCGCTAAACTTTCCCATTTCACTTCTTCTTCAGCACCTTCTTTCCTATGCCCAGTCACAATAGCAAAACTTGCACTTGCATCACGGTGCGTCACTGGAATGCCCGCATAAGCAGGAGCAGCTATTCCAGCTGAAATACCAGGAATGATTTCAAATGGTACACCTTGCTTTGCTAATGCTTCAGCTTCTTCTCCCCCTCTACCAAACACAAATGGATCGCCGCCCTTAAGCCTCGTTACAACTTTTCCTTTTTTCGCATACTTAATAAGAAACGTGTTAATTGTCTCTTGCTTCATCGTGTGATAATTCGGGAGTTTTCCGCAATAAATTAAATCCGCGTCAGGCTTTGCGTATGAAAGCAGCTCTTTATTCACAAGTCGGTCGTATAAAATAACATCTGCCTTCTCAATACATTTCAACCCTTTAACAGTAATTAAATCTGGATCGCCAGGACCCGCTCCAACAATATAAACCTTTCCCATCATCTCTCCTCATTTCTTCTATTAAAATGAAACTTCCATTCGTATATAAGAATGGAAGTTTTTATTTTTTCGTATTACTGATCTCTACTCATGGATAACAAATGCCCCACCTTTTCGAATCTTCTTTTTTTCAAACAAAGAAATCTCTTTTACCTCTGGCAACGGTAAAAAATGCTTTTCAAGCTCAATCTCCGCAAGCTTAAATGCCTGTTCTTCACTTTGAGCAACAACAACAATCGGAACAATACTATTTACTAACACAGCTTCAAATCGATATAAATCCATATCGTCCCTCCTAAGACGCTATTACTTCTTCTAGCACGTTATTTAACGCTATTTGTAATGTATCTACACCAACACGACCTACAAAATCATAAAATGTTTCGGCTGGTAATTTATTCTCTTTGAAATAACTTATAAATGATGCGAGTACATCAGGTAGATCCTCGCCATCTATTTTTCCTTTTAACTTTTGATTGTAGGCACCGCCATCTAACAATGTTCCACCTACGTATATTTCAAACGCTTCAACAATACCTTTTTCCTTCGTTTTCATTTTCACCCCTTGTAACCCAATGTCAGCAATTTGACGTTGACCACATGAATTCGGGCAGCCTACCATATGAATTCGAACTGGAACATCGAGTGCAATTTGTGTATCTAAGTATTCTGCAATTTTTCGTAATCTTTCTTTCGTTTCTACTAGTGCAAGATTACAATATTCAATACCGGTACATGAAACCGCATGACCAATAAATGATTTCGGGCTAGCAGATATCGCTTCAAACAGCGGTTCACTAAGTAATCCTTTTACATTTTCTGGAGGAACGTTCGGAATAATGAAGTTTTGCGAGTTACATGTACGAATTTGTCCATTTCCATATTGCTTTGCGATTCTTGCAATCTCAAACATTTCTTCTGCATGTAAACGACCTACCGGTACATTAAAACCTACATATTTTAATCCCTTTTGTTTTTGGTCTTGAACACCATAAAAATAGCCTGCATTCCATCCTTTGAGTGCACTTTCCCCTTTACTTTGTAAAGGCCCTGTATACTCTATTAGTTTCTCTTTAAATTTCTCTGCTCCCCAGTCCGCAACAAGAAATTTCAACCGAGCTAAATGACGTTTTTCACGATATCCAAAATCACGGAATATAGTAGCAATCGCAATCGCCACCGCCTTCACTTCTTCTGGTAAAACGAATACATCTAATTCATCAGCTAAATACGGTCGAGCTGATAATCCTCCACCTACTTTTATATGAAAACCAACTTTTTTCTCACCATCTATTTCTTTCGTTGCAGGCGTAAATGCAACACAGTTAATTTCTGCGTTTGCTGAATTATAAATATTAGAACTAATAGACATTTTAAATTTACGTGGCAAGTTAGAAAACTCTTCATTATGTTGGAAATAATCATATACTTCTTTTACAATATGCGTTGTATCGAATAGTTCATTTGCATCAATACCAGCAAGCGGATTACCTGTAATATTCCGCGTTATATCACCACAAGCCCCCGCTGAAGATAACCCAACTCTTGCTAATCTTTTAAAAATATCTGGAATTTGCTGAATTTCTAACCAGTGAAACTGAATCGCCTGTCTCGTCGTAATATCTATTACATTACGTCCATAATCTTCAGCGATAGAAGCAAGTACTTCTGCCTGTGCATTTGTAATAATCCCTGACGGAACATTTACCCGCATCATAAAATAACCAGCTTCTTTCGGTCTTTGTAAATACAAGCCTGCCCATTTAAAGGCATCCCACTCTTCTTTCGGAATAGATTCGAAACCATTTTCCGCATAGTAAGGAATATCATTAAAAATTTCTAAGCCATCTTTTTCTAATTTATTTTTCTCGGTCTGATTTAATTTTTCATTGTTAGCCCATACTTTTTCATAACTCATTGTTTATCCCCCTATATAAAACTACGCTCTTGTAAGTACTTCACGATTTGTTCTGCACATTCTTCAATAGAATATTTGTGCGTTTCTACAATTAATTCCGCTTGCTCTGGCTCTTCATAAGGCGAATCAATACCTGTGAAATCCTTAATATCACCTTTTCTTGCCTTTTTATAAAGTCCTTTCGGATCACGTTTCTCACACTCTTCAATCGGACACTTCACAAAAATTTCAATAAATTCATCTGCCGCTAATAAATCTCTTACTTGTTTGCGGTCTACTCGAAATGGTGAAATAAATGCTGTAAGGACAACTGCTCCTTGGTCTACAAATAACTTTGCCACTTCGCCAATACGTCTTATATTTTCCATGCGATCACTTTCAGAAAATCCTAAGTCTTTATTTAAACCGTGGCGAATGTTATCCCCATCCAGCACATAATTTCCAATATTCTTTTCAAACAGTTTACGAGCGACCGCATTCGCTACTGTAGATTTACCCGAAGCTGATAAACCAGTAAACCAAATTACAAAACTATGATGTCCATTCTTCACTCTTCTCTCATCTTTTGAAACCGAAGCTGTATGCCAAGTAATATTCGTATCCATCTCGTTCTCTCCCTATTCTGTTACTACTTCTTTTTTCAAGCCTTTAATTAGCACTTCCACTACTTCTTTACGACTAAATGTACTTGGCGGAATCTCACCGTTTCTTAATAATTCTCTTACTTTCGTACCCGATAAAATAACATGATCTTCTTTTCCGTGCGGACATGTTTTCGTTGAAGCCATCGCTTCACATTTCGTGCAGTAAAAACTATGCTCAAAGAATAGTGGTGTAATTCCTAACTCTTCTATCGTAAAATTTGTGAAGATTTCTTGCGCTTCATACGTTCCGTAATAATCTCCTACTCCAGCATGATCACGCCCTACTATAAAGTGGGTACATCCAAAATTCTTTCTTACTAACGCATGAAATATCGCTTCCCTTGGTCCTGCGTAACGCATGGCAGCAGGAAATACACTTAAAAAGACACGATTTTTCGGATAATAGTTTTGAAGAAGTACTTCATAGCTTTCCATTCTTACATCAGCAGGAATATCATCCGATTTCGTTTCTCCAACGAGCGGATTTAAAAAGAGACCATCTACAATTTCAAGAGCAGATTTTTGAATATACTCATGGGCACGATGTACCGGGTTTCTCGTTTGAAATCCGACCACTGTTTTCCACCCACGTTTTTTAAATGCTTCCCTCGTTTCAATTGGGTCTAAATGATAAGAAGGAAATTGATTATTTTCAAAGCGTTTTGTTAGAATAATAGTTCCTCCAACGTAAACGTTTGGTCGTTCATATAATTTTTTCACTCCTGGATGAGCCTCATCCGTTGTTTTATATACAAGTAACGCTTCTTTTTCTTTATCTGGTACAAAAATATCTTCTATTTGAATGACACCGTATATATTTCCATTGTTGACAAGCTTTACTTCCTCTCCAGCCTTCAGGCTTTCTGCGACTTTTTCTGTTACCGGTAATGTAATCGGTATACTCCACACACTACCATTTGCTAAACGAAGCGTTTCTACAACAGAATCATAATCTTCCTTCCCTAAAAAACCAGTAAGGGGGCTATATCCACCTGTCGCCAATAGTTCTAAATCACTTAACGCAATATTGTCTAATTTAATTTCTTTTTCAATTTGTGATACGTCATATGTCTCATCTATACGGTTTACTAATTCGTTTACTATGCTCATTTTTCTATATCCTCTCTTCGCTTTATTTCAAGATTCATCTTATTGGTAATGAAGACCACATTCAGTTTTCACTTTTCCAGCCCATCTACCATCTCTTGAATCGCCACCATCCCCTACAGGTAACGTACATTTCTCACACCCAATACTTGGATAGCCAACATCATGCAACGGGTTATACGGCAAGCTATGTTTGTATACATATCGCCAAACTTCTTTCCACGTCCAATGAATGAGTGGACAAACTTTAATAGATTGAAAACGATGATCTTGATTTATAAACTTTGTATGCTTACGTGTTTCTGATTGTTCCCTTCTTAAGCCCGATATCCATGCTTTTTCCACGACTAATGATTTTTCTAAAGGTAAAATTTTTCTAATCTTACAACAAAGATTCGGATTGCTCTCCCACAGTTTTTCACCATGCAACTTCGCCTGTTCATCAAGTGTAAGTTCTGGCTGTTTTTCTATAATATTCAATGAAGGAAATCGTTCCCGCACTTTTTGAATTAATTCATACGTTTCTTGAAAATGAACATTTGTATCCAAAAATACAACTTTAGCAGATGGATTTACTTGGTTTATAATGTGCAGCAATACCATACCTTCCACCCCAAAGCTACATGCGTAGACAACCTCATCTTTATATTCTTTATAAGCCCAATTTAATACTGATAACGCACCTTTTGTTTCATCTTCTTCCGAAAACGAAACAACATTTTCTTCCCACGTTTCATACGTCAACATGTTTTTTCCCCCTGTAAAAGCAAAAAGACGGTTTTAACCTAATGAAAATAGGTTAAAACCGCCTCTAGTTTTTCTAGTCAGCGCTTTTCACTTTAAACGTACTTTTTCACTTTTCTCTAACTGAATTACTTTTCCATCTTGCACAACAATTGTAATTGAACCATATTTCATATCAGCAAGCATCGCTTCAATCTTCTCGGATACTTCATCAAAATGTTCCCGTACACTCACGCGAACAGCCCCCCTTTTTATTCATAAAAAAAATCTTTCCCATTTCGAAAAGACTGTTCGGTAATATATTTTACCTTATCTTTCAAAATGGATCCCATTTTGCTGGATTTAGCACCTTGCTTTCTATAAGCAGGTTGCCGAGCTTCTTCGGGCCAGTTCCCTCCGCTTCTCTTGATAAGCTTTGTATTTGTATTTTATCACAATTCTGATTTTTTTCAATCCTAGTTTTCCGATATATTTTAATTATTTTATTTTATAAAAAAGGAATTGTCCATTCGAACAACTCCTTTTCCTATTTAGACAAGCTCTTTAATACGTATGCGATCGTTCCCAATAATATTTTCATATGTTTCGCGTTCCACAACTACTTGCGATGTTCCGCCTTTTGCAAAGACAACGGCTGGTCTTCGAATCCGATTGTAATTATTCGCCATCGAGTACCCGTATGCTCCTGTACAGGAAACTGCTAGTAAATCAGAAGCAGCGACTTTCGGTAAATGAATATCCCAAATCAACATGTCTCCACTCTCACAGCATTTCCCAGCAATCGAAACGAGTTCCTCATTCTCATCATTCCCTCGATTCGCTAACATCGCTTCATAACGCGCACTATATAAAGCAGGTCTTAAATTATCTGTCATTCCACCATCGACTGATACATATTTCCGAATACCAGGAATATCTTTCACAGATCCAACTGTATAAATTGTTGTCCCAGCATCACCTACAATGCTACGGCCTGGCTCAATCCATATTTCTGGCAATGGATATTCACATACAGTAAATTGTTCTCTCACTGCACTTGTTACAGCTCGCACATATGTCTCAAGAGTTAATGGTGTATCTGACTCTGTGTAACGTATTCCAAATCCCCCGCCTACATTTAACACTTTTACTACATAGTTTGTTTGCTCTCTCACTTCTTCTAAAAATTGGCGAAGAACTTCAATTGCTCGAACAAAACCAGCTGTTTCAAATATTTGCGACCCAATATGTGAATGGATCCCTAGCACATTATAATTTGATTTTTGTAAAGCAAATCCAATTGCCTGCATCGCTTGACCGTTTGAAACACCAAATCCAAATTTCGAATCATCTTGACCTGTTGTAATATATTCATGTGTGTGCGCCTCTACTCCAGGCGTTACACGAATTAATATGTTCACAAATTTCCCATGTTGCATCGCTAAATCGTGTAAAACTTCTAATTCAAAGAAATTATCTACGACAAAACAACCGATATTCGCCTGAAGAGCCATCACTATTTCTTCTTCTGTTTTATTATTTCCATGAAAATGAATACGTGATGCCGGAAATCCTGCTTGGAGCGCAGTATATAATTCTCCCCCAGAAACAACGTCTAATGACATACTCTCTTCACGAGCTACTCGGCACATCTCCATGCACAAGAACGCCTTGCTTGCATATGCTACTTGATAAGAGAAACCACTTTCTTTAAAAGCACGATGAAATGCTCGGCATTTTCCTCGAATAGACTCTTCATCGTATACATAAAGTGGTGTTCCGTATTGCTTTGCTAGCTGCGTCGTATCGCACCCTCCAATTTCTAAGTGTCCTTGCCCATTAATTCGGCTTGTGCCGTGTAAATACATTTAAATTCCTCCCTTATTTCCTCTAAAACTCATAACCCCAATCTTCTATTCATTGCAGCACGCTTTTAGATAGACAAAAAACGCGCGGAACAATGTTCACACGCGTTTCTTATTAGGAAAAATATATATTGAAAAAATAAACGAGTTGTTATCTCCTCAAAATAAGAAACCGCATCAACATCTCCAAATAGCTCTCCATAAAATAAATCTTATGACAGTACTACATTTATTCAATGCAGTCCCAATATATGAATAAGATGGTTATTCTTATATTTCGGCAATAGTCCCTTTCAACCTATGATCACAGATTCCATTAAATCTCCCATAGCTTACTCTTTCCTATCGCGGCCTCTACCTTTGAGAGTAGATGAGGTAAGTCTATTTAATTTTCAAACATCTAATTGTTGCTATTAACAATACCAAAGGACCATTTTATTTGTCAAACAATTTTTTATATTGTTTTTTTACAGTTTAGTTTCGTATCATTTGGTAAGCGCTTTACTGAAATCTTTGTCACTTCCCATTCGCCTTCTTCGTTATTAAATGTAATCGTTACCTTCTCAAATGGTGGAGCAATTTTCCCAGCAACACGTTCATACTTTGTCACTTCAATACTTGCTTGAAATAAATATGTACCGCTATACACTTTTTTTAAACTAATAATTTTAGGACATTGATAAGGTTTCAAACTTCCATATTGTTTTTCAATTGCTTTATTTATTTTTGGAAATAAAACAGAATAAAGTGCATCTTCCATAAGAGGTGCATCATATTGGGCTACCGACACACTCGGTGAAGTAAAAAGTATAACACTACTGCATGCTATAAAATATAATAATTTTCGCATTATAACCTCCGTATTATCACGCGATTCTTTCTGCGTACGATAATTATCATACATAGAAATTCTGTTTTATTGTCTCCCACCACTCTTTTTCTACTCGATTATTATAAAAAAGCCCACAACCTTCTTTTATTTTCGTATAATGATACTCATAGTATAATAATCATAATAACAAAGGACTGTTCGTATATATAAAATGAGTCGTTAAGCAAACTGACTCACAAGAACTGTCATGCTTTTTAGGAGAGGAGTATATTATGCTACAACATCTGTTTCCAAAACTGCGATTTGCACTCGTTGCAGTCGTTTTACTATGGATTAAAACATATATTGTGTACAAGCTAGCATTTGATATTAAAATTGATAATTTCTTTGAAGAATTCATGCTTTTTATCAATCCACTAGCTGCGTTACTTTTATTTTTCGGCTTAGCTTTACTTGCATCTAAGCACCGAAACCGAATTATAATTGGAATCAGTTTTATACTGTCATTTATTTTATTTGGAAACGCAATGTTTTATGGGTTCTATAACGATTTCGTTACTTTCCCGGTTTTATTCCAAACAAACAATATGGCTGATTTAGGGACAAGTATAAAAGAACTCTTTACGTACAAAACATTACTTTTATTTGCAGATGCAATTATTTTAATGTTTATTTCACGTAAATTCCCATCATTTGGCGACAAAACACCACTTTCCCGCTCAGAGAAGCGAACTTTCTTTAGCGGTGTAACAGCTTTATTAGCACTACAAATTGTTGTATCAGTTATTTATAAACCACAAATGTTCTCGCGCTCATTTGACCGTCAAACTGTCGTGAAGAATTTAGGTTTATACACATACCATCTATTTGATATTACGCTTCAATCCAAGTCTTCAGCTGAGCGTGTATTTGCAAGTGGGGATGGGTTTTCTGAAATTAAAAACTATACAGACTCAAAAGACAAACAATTTGATAAAAACTTATTTGGAGCTGCAAAAGGTAAAAATGTAATTTTAATTTCAATGGAATCTACACAAAACTTTGTTATTAATAAAAAAATAAATGGAAAAGAAATTACACCATTTTTAAATGAATTTATTAAGGATAGTTTCTATTTCGATAACTTCTATCATCAAACTGGACAAGGCAAAACTTCTGATGCTGAATTTATCGTTGAAAACTCACTTTATCCGCTAGATCGTGGTTCTGTATTCTTTACTCATGCAACAAATGAATACACAGCGACACCAGAACAATTAAAGAAATACGGATATTCTTCTGCCGTCTTCCATTCAAACGATAAAACGTTTTGGAATCGGGATGTAATGTATCCTGCGCTTGGATATGATCGTTATTTTAATTTAAATGATTACGCAGGAACGGAGCAAATGTCTGTCGGTTGGGGATTAAAAGATAAAGAGTTCTTTGAACAATCTATTCCAAAGTTAAAATCTTTACCGCAACCGTTCTATACAAAATTTATTACATTAACAAATCATTTTCCGTTTCTTCTAAATCCGGAAGATCAATATGTTGATGAATTCAACTCGGAAAGTGGTGTTGTAAACCGCTACTTCCCAACTGTTCGTTACACAGATGAAGCTCTTAAATTATTTATTCAACAATTAAAAGAAGAAGGATTATATGATAATTCCGTTATTGTCATTTATGGTGATCATTACGGTATTTCCGAAAACCATAACACAGCTATGGCACAGTTCCTAGGAAAAGATACTATTACACCATTCGATTCTATGCAATTACAACGAGTCCCTCTTATTATTCATGTGCCTGGCCAAGAAGGAAAAGTTGTTTCTAAAGTATCCGGTCAAATTGATATTAAGCCAACGCTCCTTCATTTACTTGGTATTAAAACAAATAAATCCGTTGAATTTGGAACTGACTTATTTATTAAAGAGAAAGACCCGCTTATGGTAATGCGTGATGGTAGCTTTGTTTCTGAAGAGTATGTTTATACAAAAAATATGTGCTACAAAAGAAGTACGGGTGAAGAAGCTGACATGACGCTATGTCAGCCGTATATTGAAAAAGCAAAAACAGAATTAAAATTCTCCGACAAATTAATTTATGGAGATTTATTACGCTTCGATCCTAATAATCGATATAAAACTGGAACGATGACAACGAAATTTGAATAGTAAAGGAAGCAACTTTATACAAGTTGCTTCCTCTTTTTATTTTCACTTAATTTTCAAACCATCCTTCTATGAAATCTTTCACAAATTGGTAATTTCTTTCGTATGAGGAATAAATTTATGGTATGATAAAATAAGTAAACTTTCATACACTAATTAAGAATTTATTACAGAAAGCAAGGGATCAGATTTTGTATAGAGCAGCTATTCCAAACTTATTTACGCTCGGAAATTTATATAGCGGATTTTTATCAATCGGCTATGCATCTTTAGGATATTATAAATCAGCTGCTATTTTAGTACTTATCGGGATGATGTTAGATAGTCTTGATGGTCGTGTTGCTCGTTTATTACGTGTTGATTCACAAATGGGAAAAGAGCTCGACTCGCTTGCAGATGTCGTAACATTTGGTGCAGCACCAGCTGTTTTAATGTATTACACATCTTTCTCAAACTACGGAATCATCGGATTATACATAGCGGGATTATTCCCTCTTTTCGGAGCATATCGTTTAGCACGATTTAATGTAACACCATCTTCTACTTCAATGAAATATTTCACTGGAGTACCGATTACAGCAGCGGGAGGGCTTGTTGCTTTCTTAACATTATTTTCACATACCATTCCAAAAATCGTTCTTATTACCGTATTTGTAACGTTCGCATTTTTAATGGTGAGCCGCATTCGTATCCCAAGTTTAAAAGATGTACCAATTCCACGATATAGCATCATTATTACACTATTTTTAGTTGGAATCATTATTACAATGTATCAAACAGGATTTGGAAATTTTTCTGTTTTCTTATTCATTGCCATTCCACTATATATTTTGTACATGTTATCTCAATTCATTAGACAAAGACCGTCTAAAAAAGCGAATAAAGAAAAATAAGAAAACCTTCCAAGTCCGGAAGGTTTCTTTTTATTTTGTAACTAATACCTTTTGATTTACAGGTGTTACTGGCTCTTCGCCGTTTAATACAGCTAAAATATTTCTGACAGCCATTTCAGCCATCGCATCACGAGTTTCAAATGTTGCATTCCCTACATGTGGAGCAAGTACTACATTCTTTAATTCTTTTAGCTCTTCTGTAATTTTCGGTTCAAATTCAAACACGTCAAGAGCTGCTCCTTCAATTTCATTTGTTTTTAATGCATGAGCAAGTGCTGCTTCATTCATAATTGGTCCACGTGAAGCATTTACAATATACGCTGTTTTCTTCATCATTTTAAACTGCTCTTCATCAATCATATGATGTAATTTTGGATTATAAGCACAGTTAATTGTAATAAAGTCTGCTGTTTGTAATAATTCTTCCAACGTCACATACGTTGCTCCCAGTTCACTTTCAGCTTCAAGCTTACGATTTGGCCCTGTATATAAAACATCCATTCCAAATGCTTTCGCACGTTTTGCAACAGCCTTCCCAATTTCTCCAAGACCTATAATTCCGATTGTCTTACCATGAACTTCTCGTCCTAAGAAAAATAACGGTGCCCATCCGTTAAATCCAGTCGTACGACATAACGTATCCCCTTCAGGAATTCTACGCGCCGCTGCTAAAAGAAGTGCAAATGTTAATTCTGCAGTCGCTTCCGTTGATACTTTCGGTGTATTCGTAACTGCAATTCCTTTTTCGCCCGCATACGTGTAATCAATATTGTCGTAACCAGCACCATAGTTTGCAACAATCTTTAAATGAGGCGCTGCATCAATAACTTCTTTTGGCACCTTTGTCGAAAGTAAACTTAACAATGCATCTTTATCTTTTACACGCTCTGTTAATTCATCTATAGAAATTAACTCCTCTTTATTGTACATTTCTACATTATGATCTTTTAATAGTTCTAATCCAATTTCCGGAATTTTTCCCGCTACTAATATTTTTGCCACTACTAACACCTCTTCTATAGAAAATAAGACATCTCTTATATTTCATTGTAAGAAATCCACATATAAAAACCAAGGAATTTGATTATAGTTTTGAAAATCGACACTTTTCCATGAAAAAAGAGGAGATGCAACTCTCCCCTTTTCTTACGCTTTTTCCTGCGATTCTTTTCCGAGCTTCACATCAATAGTTCCTTCTGCAACCGTATCGCTAATTTGCTCCTCAATAACCGATTGAGATGCAGCATTCGTTTCAGAAGTATAAGCTTGTTGCTGTGCACCTTGTACATTTTGTTTATTTTGTTGTTTCGCCATTTCTTACCCTCCTTTTCATTCTTTCTTATTTTGAACAAAAAGGACCGTTTTCATCAAAAAATTGCGTTTCATTTTGAATTTGTTACTTCTTCTTCAAGCGACCTCATTACTCTTGCTCGCTTCGTAAATGTTGCAACCTGAGTAACACCGTGAGCTCGTAATGTTTGTACATTTTCTTGTACATAATTCCCTAAATCATTTGGGTAATGGGCATCCGAAGAAATCGTAATTGGAACACCATACTTAGCTAATACTTGTAAATATAGTGGACTTGGGCACATTTCACGAACAGGATAACGATAGTATAATCCTGCATTTATTTCTGTTGCCGTATTCGTTTCTACTAACGCACAGGCAATTTCCTCATAATAAGAAAGCTGTTCATTCTCATCCAATCGATAATTAAATACCTTTATATTATCAAGATGAGCGATAATATCAAATAACTCGGTACGAATCGCACTCTCAACTGTTTTAAAAAACATATCATATAATGCGCGTAGGTCATGCACCTCAAAATATTCTTTCGTATCTGGATTATCAAATCCCCAGCCATTTAGAAAATGAACGGAACCAATTACATAATCAAAGTCTCCTAGCGCTAATAATTCTTTTAACTCTCCTTCACAACCAATAAAATAATCCGCTTCAATTCCAAGTTTAAGTGTGACACCTCTTTTCCCCCATCGTTCTTTCGCCTCTTCAATTGCCTTTGTAAAATCATACAGTGAAACTACCCTTACTTGATCCAACCATTCTTTCTGTATACGACCGAGCTTAGAATCACTAATATCTACATATTTTTCATAATATCCTTTTGCTTCATGAAAACGATATAGATGATCAACAATTCCCACTTCTTTTATTCCTTTTCGTACAGCTTCTTCTAAATATAGATCTATCCATTCTGTTGTAAATGGCCCTTCCTTCACACGCTTTTGCAAACGCTCTTGTGTTTTCATAAGCCAATCAATAGAATGTCTTTCTTGAAGCGGTTCATAACATTCCAACGCTTCATTTATTTTAGCAAGCCATCCTATTGAATACGGTCCTTCTTCTAAGTGAAGATGATAATCTACTTTCATATACATTCCCCCTTATAATGTATCTATTTCCCTTCTATCCCCAACTCTCGAAAGCTTTCCATTTCGTTCTTTCACCTCTCGCATGACATCTTCCAATGCAATATTTTTTTCAGCTAATAAAACGAAACAGTGATAAAATACATCAACCATTTCTTTCACTACTTCTTCTTTATCATTATTTTTACATGCGATAATTACTTCAGCACACTCTTCACCAATCTTCTTTAAAATTTTATCTTCTCCTTTTGAAAATAAATAATTTGTATACGATTCAGGAAGTGGGCTTCCCTTTCGTTCTTCAATTGTTTTATACAGCAACTTAAAGGCATTTTCCATATGTATCCCCCTATATAATTTGATAGTGAAAACATGTCTTCTCTCCCGTATGACAAGCAGGTCCTACTTGTTTCACATTCACAACAATTGAATCTTGATCACAATCTAAATATAAAGATTGCACATATTGAACATTCCCTGATGTTTCCCCCTTATTCCATAACGACTGCCTCGAACGAGAATAAAACCATGTTCTTTTCGTCTCTAACGTTTTTTCATATGCTTCTTCATTCATATAAGCTAGCATTAAAACGTCTTTCGTACCTTCTTCGATGACAATTGCCGGTATTAATCCTTTTGAAAAATTAGGTTTCATAACCGCACCTCAATATTTGCATCTCTTAATTTTCGCTTTACACTATGCACTGTCGCCTCACCATAATGAAAGATGGATGCCGCTAACGCTGCATCAACTGTTGTCTTTTGAAAAACTTCTATAATATGATCCGTATGACCACAGCCCCCTGATGCGATGACTGGAATAGAAACACTTTTTGAAATTTCTTCTGTTAAACGAAGGTCATATCCGCTTTTCGTTCCATCTGCATCCATACTCGTTAACAAAATTTCACCTGCCCCAAGTTTAACAACACGATTCGCCCATTCTATGGCATCCATTCCTGTGTCAACTCTTCCGCCGTTGACGTATACGTTCCATTTATCTTCTGCTACTTTTCTAGCGTCAATTGCCACGACAATACATTGTGATCCAAAGTGTTCTGCGCCCTCTTCTATTAGCTTCGGGTTTCGCACTGCCGCTGAGTTTATTGAAACTTTGTCTGCTCCAGCTCTTAGTAAATTGTACATATCTTTCACACTTGAAATCCCCCCGCCAACCGTAAGAGGAATAAATACTTTAGCTGCTGTTTTTTCTACAACATCTATAATCGTTTTTCTTCCTTCATGAGTCGCTGTAATATCTAAAAATACGATTTCATCTGCCCCTGCCACGTTATATGCTTCAGCTATTTCAACCGGATCACCGACATCTTGTAATCCTATAAAATTTACACCCTTTACGACTCGCCCTTCTTTCACATCTAGACATGGAATAATTCGTTTCGCTAACATAACTTCGTTACCTGTAACACTTCTTCTAAATCAATCGTTTTCTCGTAAAGCGCCTTTCCAATTATGACACCATATATATTCATATCATTTAACTTTTTCACATCTTGAATAGATGCCACTCCTCCAGAGGCAATGAGACGAATGCCCACACTTTTTTGAAGTAACGCCAATTGTTCAAAATTTGGCCCTGCAAGCGTCCCGTCTTTCGAAATGTCTGTAAACACAATCGTTTGAACACCTAAACTTTCCATTTGTTTCGCTAAACTAATATAAGAAATTTCAGACAGATCAAGCCAACCTCTCGTTGCTACGAAACCATTTTTCGCATCAATTCCAACAATGATTTTCTCTTTATATAGACGAACTGCTTCCTCTAAAAATGACTTATCATAAAGAGCTGCTGTTCCTAAAATCACTTTTTCTACACCTACTGACAATAACTTCTCCACCGCTACAAGTGAACGAATTCCTCCTCCCACTTGCACAGGAATACGTACCGCCTTGCAGATTTTTTCAATGACGGGCAAATTTAACGACTCGCCAGCAATTGCACCGTCTAAATCAACAATGTGTAGTATTTCCGCTCCAAGCTTTTCAAATATGATTGCCTGCGCTACCGGATCTTCATTCATCACCGTTTCTTTACTAAACTCTCCTTGATAAAGTCTAACGCATCGTCCTTCTTTTAAATCGATAGCTGGGAAGATTTCCATGCTTCTACCACCCCTTGAAAATTTTTTAATATTTGCATGCCAATTTCACCACTTTTTTCTGGATGAAACTGTGCACCAAATACATTTCCTTTCGCTACAAACCCTGGTACTTGCATTCCATAATCACTTACTCCGCATACAATTTCATCTGGACAATCCGCGTAATATGAGTGAACATAATACACGAAAGAACCATCCACTAATCCATTCCAAAGCGGAAATTCTCTTTCCTTCCTTAATTCATTCCATCCCATATGAGGAATTTTATACGAAACTTTTAACTTACGAATTTCCCCTGGTAGTAAACCTAACCCGCTACAATCTTTTAGTTCCTCACTTCGTTCAAATAAAAGCTGCATGCCCAAACATATACCGAGGAGTGGTTTTCCTATATCACAAACCTCTTTTAGTACACACACTAAATCTCTTTCTTCTAATACGTCCATCGCTTTCGGAAATGCACCTACTCCCGGTAAAATCACGCCATCGCTTCTCAATATCTCTTTTTTATTACTCGTTACAATGTACTCTGCGCCAATATATTTTAATGCTTGCTCTACACTGCGAATATTCCCCATTCCATAATCTATAATGGCAATCAATTACAACATCCCTTTCGTTGAATTTACACCAGTAATGTTGGCATTTTTTTCGACCGCTTCTCTAAGCGCTCTACCAAAAGCTTTAAATAATGCTTCAATTTTGTGATGCGTATTACTTCCGTATAGAACGCGCGCATGTAATGTAATATTGGCAGCATGTGCAACTGCTCTAAAAAATTCTTCCGTCAATTCTGTATCAAAATCCCCAAGCTTCGGATTTGTTAATTCCCCTTGAAATACACAATATGAGCGTCCACTTATATCAATTGCGACAAATCCTAAAGATTCATCCATCGGTACATACGCAGAACCGT
Organism: Bacillus sp. TE8-1; assembly: GCF_008368855.1. Classification (NCBI taxonomy): domain Bacteria; kingdom Bacillati; phylum Bacillota; class Bacilli; order Caryophanales; family Bacillaceae; genus Bacillus; species Bacillus sp. TE8-1. The sequence goes on from NZ_QPET01000011.1 coordinate 162,328, forward strand.
AACGATTAATTCCCTCTTTGTTTTGCAATGCTTCTTTCAAGCAATTTCCGAGTACAATTCCAACATCTTCAACGGTGTGATGTGCATCGACAAATACATCACCTTCTGCTTCAACTTGCAATCCAAATCTTCCATGTCTAGCAAATAAAGTAAGCATATGATCGAAAAAACCAACCCTCGTTTGAATAGATACATTTGTACTTTCATCAAGCTGCAAACTTAATTTAATTTTTGTTTCTGTCGTCTCACGTACTTGACTGGACTGACGCATTATTGTTCCTCCTCAAACCTTATTTGGATTGCTCTCGCATGTGCATGTAACCCTTCTTTATTTGCAAGCTCTACAATATGATGCTGTACATTTTTTAATGCTTCCTCCGTATAAGAAATAAAACTTGATTTTTTCACGAAATCATCGACTGATAACGGAGAAAAAAATCTTGCCGTTCCGCTCGTTGGTAATACATGATTCGGTCCCGCTAAATAATCCCCGAGCGGTTCAGGTGCATATGACCCAAGGAAAATAGAACCTGCATGTTTCACATAATCTAGAGCATTCATCGGTTCTTTTATATGTAACTCTAAATGTTCTGGAGCAATTTCATTTGATAACTTTAGCGCCTCCTCTAAAGAAGGAACGATAAAGATGGCTCCATTTCTATTTATTGATTCACGTGCAATTTCACTTCTTGGTAACGTTTCTAACTGTCTTTCTACCTCTTTTTCTACTTCTTTAGCTAGTTCTATATTCGTTGTAATACAAATCGCCGTTGCTCTCTCATCATGCTCTGCTTGCGATAATAAATCCGCTGCGATATATTTTGCATTACCTGTTTCATCCGCGACAACTACAATTTCTGATGGACCAGCAATCATATCGATATTTACTATTCCGTATACTTCTCGTTTCGCTAGAGCGACGTACAAATTTCCCGGTCCAACTATTTTATCCACTTTCGGAATCGATTCCGTCCCGTATGCTAAAGCAGCAATTGCTTGTGCGCCACCTATCGTATAAATTTCATCTACTCCCGCAAGATCTGCAGCAGCTAATATATGCGGATCAATTCCTCCTTTCCTCGGCGGTGTTACCATTACAATCTTTTTCACACCTGCGAGTTTCGCCGGCAATACATTCATTAATACTGAAGAAGGATATGAGGCTGTCCCACCCGGTACATATACACCTACATTTTCTAACGGCCGAATGAGTTGCCCTCTAATTACGCCTTTACTTTCACAATCGAATATTGAGTGCTTCTTTTGCTTTTCGTGATACGAAACAATGTTTTTCTTCGCCTCTTTTAAAGCTTCTAAAAATGAATTCGTTACAAACATACTCGCTTGCTGTATTTCTTCTTCACTTACACGAAAATCTTTCATCTCTACACCATCAAACTTTTTTGTATAGAAAGATAAAGCTTCACCTTTCCCTTCCCTTACATTTCTAATGATTTCTCTTACACTTCTTTGAACAGTTTCTTCTATTATATTAGCGTTTTCTCTTAGCACTTTTACTTTAGATAATGCCTCCTTAAAGTCTTCATAAATGATTTTCATTTTAAGTCCTCCTATTTCCTTGATAAGATTTCTTGCTCCATCATATTTACAATACTGAATATTTCGTCTTTTTTAGTTTTTAAGGCTGCCTTATTTACAATCATCCGAGCCGATATAGAGTGCATTTCCTCAAATACAATAAGTCCATTCTCTTGTAATGTTTTTCCTGTTTCAACAATATCTACAATCGCATCTGCCAATCCAAGAAGAGGAGCGATTTCTACAGAACCTTCTATTTTAATAATTTCTACATCCTCTCCCTTATCATGAAAATAAGTAGAAGTAATATGCGGGTATTTCGTAGCAATTCTTTTCTTCCGGTAACTCTTCGGATTATACGTAGGAATAGAAGCAACACAAAACTTACAAATCCCCACTCCTAAATCCAGCATTTCATAAATATCTTTCTCGTTTTCCATTAAAATATCTTTTCCAACGATGCCAATATCAGCTACCCCATGTTCTACATAAGTAGCAACATCAACCGCTTTTACTAAAATAAATGAAACATTTGTATTTTTACTTTGAAATACAAGCTTCCGACCTTTATTTTTGAGCTCGGAACAATCAATTCCAATCTGCTCAAAAAGTGGAATGACATGTTTTTCTAATCTTCCTTTCGTTAACGCAATTTGAATGTTACGCATGAAGCCTCTCCTTCTTTCTGGACTACCCATTTCTCATTCCATACATATTCCACTAAGTATTCATTCTTTGCCTCAACGACCGTTCCTATTTTATTTTTTCTTGCAAATTGAAAGGTATCGCTTAAATTAGAGAATAGAGATAACCAAGCATTTTCCCCATCCTTTCGAAGTAAATTTCGTAGCCTTTCTGCTTCCGCTAATCTATTTAACTCATAATGAATCACAATATCAATTTGATTTCGTTCATATGGTTCTTGCTGCTCTTGCAGCGCCTTCACAATTTGATTTACTTGTACCGCGAGTCCAACAGCTGGCAGCATTTCTCCAAAATTCCCAATTAGCTCATCGTACCTTCCGCCACTAACGATTTCTTCTCCAATTTCATATATATATCCTTTGAAAATAACACCCGTATAGTAATCTAAGTGTTGAATCATGCCCAAATCAATTGATATGTAAGAACCATATCCTAACATTTCAATTGTTTCATACATTTCTTTTACTCTTGCAATTGCCATTTTCATTTCATTACTTGAAGCAAGCTTTTCTGCTTCCTCAATAACTTCTAAATTTCCAAATAGCCTTGGCAATTTCTCAAGTAATCTTACTGTCTCATCGCATCGATCTAATTTCTTTTCTCCGATAAAATTTGAGAGGGCTGCATAATTTTTACTTTCTATATACGTTCTAAGTACCCTTTCTTCTTCATCCTGGATGGAGAGTTTTTTTACAATACATTTATATAACTGTACTTGCCCAATCTCAATTGTAAAAGATTGCACCTTCAACTTTTGAAGTGCTTGAATGACACTTATTACACATTCAATTTCAGCTCTTACATTATCAATCCCGATAACTTCAATACCACTTTGTACGATTTCATTATATTTTCCAGAATGGGATTCATTCGCTCGAAATACATTCCCGCTATACGTCACTTTAAGTGGCGTATCCCATCTCTGTGTTCCAATAACTCTCGCTAAAGGAATTGTCATATCTGGACGTAAAACGATAATCCTTCCCTTTTCATCAAAAAATTTATACATCTTCTCTTCATCTATCGGTCTATTTTGAAATGCAAAAACATCATAAAATTCAATTGTAGGTGTTCTTATTTCCTCATAACCTCTCTCTAAAAAAGTAAGCCTTAATTTTTGTTCTACTTCTTCAATTAACGTACATTCTTCGAATAAATAATCTCTCGTTCCATTCGGGTTTGCTCGTTTCCATTTTGTCATCTAAATTTTCACACCTTTCCCCTTCTAATGTATGCCTATTTCATTCCCCTAAGCCGAAAATAAAAAGAGCCTTGTAGACAAAATACCTACAAGGCTCTTCAGTAGAGTGTAGGTACAACGGGAATAACCCTTGTACCTACACGTTTTCACGCTAGGTTCAAGGGTTTCATGTATGATGATGTAGTTGTGTAAGCATTGTAATAGATTGCACGATATTCATAATACTTACTCCCTTTCTCCTCTGATTTTCACATAGTATATAACAGTTAATTTTGAATGTAAATACATTTTTAATATTCCGTCATTTTTTTTAATGTAAAGCCACTTTTCTTTCATACTCTTTTATTTCTTGTTCATATTGCATTGTAATACTAATTTCATCTAAACCATTTAATAACTTCTCTTTCCACATTTTCTCGATCGTAAAATGGAATCTATGCGTATTCGTTGTCATTATTTCATTTTCTAAATCAACTGTAATTTGTTCCCTCGCATCTGTTTTAGCAAGTTGTTCACGCATATCTTTATCCATTACAATCGGTAACATGCCATTCTTCATACAATTCATATAAAAGATATCGGCAAATCCTCCAGCGATAATAACGCGGAAACCATAATCAGCAAGTGCCCATGGAGCATGTTCTCTTGACGAGCCACATCCAAAATTATCACCTGTGATTAATATGCTGGCTCCTTTTCTTTCTTGTGCATTAAGCGGGAAATTAGGGTTTTCTTGGCGATTATTATCATATCGCCACTCATCAAATAAAAACTTCCCAAACCCAGTTCTTTCAATTCTCTTTAAATATTGCTTCGGAATAATTTGATCTGTATCAATGTTATCATTCATCAGTACTGCGGCAGTACCTTTATGAATACGAAATGGCTCCATCATAACTCTCCTTTCTAATATCAACAAAATGACCATATAACGCAGCCGCTGCCGCCATTGCCGGGCTAACTAAATGCGTTCGTGCTCCCTTTCCTTGTCTTCCTTCAAAATTGCGATTGGACGTAGAGGCACAATGTTCTCCTTCAGGCACTTGATCTGGATTCATACCTAGACACATTGAGCATCCGGGCTCTCTCCATTCAAATCCAGCTTCTTCAAATATGCGATGTAATCCTTTATGCATCGCTGCTTCTCTTACCCTTTGAGATCCAGGTACAACAAGTGCTCGCACACCTTCTTTTACTTTTTTACCTTTCACGACAGATGCAGCAATTTCTAAGTCAGAAAGCCTGGAATTTGTACAAGATCCAATGAAAACATGTTGAACTGGAATGTCATACGTACTTTGTCCGGGACTCAATCCCATATAAGAAAACGCTCTTTCATCATTTGCATCATGCTTTTCTGGCAATTTCTCATCGATCCGAACACCCATACTAGGATTTGTTCCCCACGTAACGTACGGCGCTAAATCCGTAACATCTACTAGAATATGTAAATCATAAACTGCATCTAAATCTGTATAAAGTTCTGACCATTTTTTCTTAATAGATTCATAGTCTTTCGGTGCATATTTACGCCCTTTTACGTAAGCAAACGTTTTTTCATCTGGTGCAATAATGCCAGCCTTTGCTCCCCCTTCAATTGCCATATTGCAAAGCGTCATCCTCTCTTCCATATCCATAGCATGAATGGCCTCTCCATAAAATTCCATTACGTAACCTGTTCCAACTGCTACTCCGTACTTTGAAAGAAGGTGTAAAATAATATCTTTCGCATAGACACCTTGCGGTAACTTCCCTTTTAACTCAATGCCCATCGCTTTCGGCTTTCGTTGCCATAACGTTTGCGTTGCCAATACATGTTCCACTTCACTCGTACCAATACCAAACGCTAGTGCGCCAAAAGCACCGTGTGTTGCTGTATGACTATCACCACAAACAATCGTTTTTCCTGGCTGTGTGAGTCCAAGTTCTGGTCCTATTACATGAACGATCCCTTGCTCTTCATCTCCGATATCCGCTAATGGCACCTGAAATTGTTTACAGTTTTGCCGAAGTGTATCTAGTTGCTGCTTCGCAATGCGGTCGGTAATATTCCAAACATCTTTCGTTGGAATATTATGATCCATCGTTGCAAATGTTAAATCTGGTCTGCGGACTGTTCGATTTGTAAGCCGCAAGCCTTCAAAGGCTTGCGGTGACGTTACTTCATGAACAAGATGTAGATCGATATATAATAAATCCAATCCATTTTCATTAGTCGCAACTACATGTCTTTCCCAAAGCTTATCTAGTAACCTTTTTCCCATTATCTCCCTCTCCCTACTAACGCTTGCTCTTCCATTTCTTGAATAACTGCCTTTGTAAATGAAGTTGTCGTTTCAGTCCCCCCGATATCTGCTGTACATTTCCCTGATTTAAGGACTGCAGAAACTGCTTCTTCAATTGCATATCCTTCTCTCGTTAATCCGAACGATTGCCCAAGCATCATTGCAACAGAACGCATCATCGCAATTGGATTCGCCTTATTTTTCCCCGCAATATCCGGTGCTGATCCGTGAATAGGCTCGTATAATGAAGGTCCCTTTTCAGCGTGACTTGCTGATGGAAGCATTCCTAATGATCCAGCTAATACTGAAGCCTCATCACTTAAAATATCACCAAATAAATTTTCCGTTACAATAACGTCAAATCTTCCTGGATTCCGAATTAATTCCATAGCTGCTGCATCTACTAAAATGTGTTCTACTTCCACATTTGGGTAGCGAAGTGCTACTTCTTCTGTCACAGTTCTCCATAATTTACTAGACTCTAAAACATTCGCTTTATCAATAGATGTTACTTTTTTCTTCCGCTTATTTGCTAATTGAAAAGCATACGAAACGATACGTTCAATTTCATGGCGATGATACGTAAGTGTATCTGTCGCCACTTCTTCCGTTCGCTCTTTCGGATAAGAAAAATAAATTCCGCCTGTTAATTCACGAACGACAACGAAATCAATTTCATCAGCGTTTTTTAATGGTGATAAATGTGCAGTTGCACTTTCTACCGTTACAGGGCGAACATTCGCAAATACACCGAGTCCTTTTCTTAATGCTAATAATCCTTTCTCAGGCCTTTCTTTCGCACTATCCCACCTTGGTCCACCTACTGCTCCAAGTAAAACCGCATCACTCGCTAAACAGGCGGCAAGTGTTCGCTGTGGTAATGGTTGCCCAGTTAAATCGATAGCAACACCACCAAAGTACTCATCTTGCAAATGAAAATGATGTCCATATAGCCTTTCTACCATATGCAATACTTCCTTCGCACTCTCCATTACTTCTGGACCGACACCATCACCAGCTAAACAAACGATACGTTTTTCCATTTTTAACACTCCTTTTAACCGAATTTTCAGAACTTTAATTTGATAGGTGAGGAAAGCTTCTCTCACCTATCAATTATTTATTTCACAAGCGCTATAAGAGATTTTAATTTCCCTGCTGCATGGACATAAGCTCTCGCCGACGCTTCCAATACGTCTTGCGCAACTCCGAAACCTGATATTTGGTGACTACCTTCTTTTAATTCAACATGAACGTGAGCAAGTGCATCTTGACCTTGTGTAATAGATTGTATGCGATAATCTGCCAATTCACATTCTAATCCTAAAATTCTTTGAATCGCATTGTATATCGCTTCAATACTACCAGAACCAGTGGCTGCATCTTCATATACATTTCCTTCCTCATCCTTCAACACAACTGTTGCGCATTGTGTACTATTTGATACGAAATGCACTTGTAATTGCGTAATGTTATATTGCTGAGCTGCAAATGCTGCTTCACCAAGCATAAGTGCGCGTAAATCTTCTTCAGTAATTTCCTTTTTACGATCAGCCAATTTTTTAAATGCTTCGAATGCCGCATCTCGCTCTTCATTTGTAAATTCATAACCAAGCTCTTTCATTTTTTCCGTAAACGCATGACGGCCAGAGTGTTTCCCAAGTACAAAGAGATTTTGAGATTCTCCTATAAGCGCTGGTTCGATAATTTCATAAGTTGTTACTTCTTTTAAAACCCCGTCTTGGTGGATGCCCGATTCATGAGCAAATGCATTCGCTCCAACGATTGCTTTATTTTTCGGTACAACCATACCCGTTAACCTGCTTACTAATATACTCGTCGCCTTAATTTCTTTTAAAGTCATCGAAGGCTCTGCTTTATAAAAATCTTTTCTAATATGAAGAGCTACCGCAACTTCTTCTAACGCTGCATTCCCTGCTCTTTCTCCAATGCCATTAATCGTTCCTTCTACTTGCAATGCTCCCCCTTCAACCGCAGCTAACGAATTTGCTACTGCCATACCAAGATCATCGTGACAATGACAAGAAAAAATCGCTTTTTCATATGATGGAACGGATTCTTGTAAGTATTTAAAAAGAGAATAATACTCTTCCGGATTTGTATATCCAACTGTATCCGGAATATTAATTACATTCGCTCCTGCTCGAATCGCAATTTCTACTGCTTCAGCTAAAAATGCTCTCGATGTTCTTGTCGCATCTTCTGCAGAAAATTGTACTGTCGGAAATAATGATTTTCCGAGCGTAACCGAGCGATGAATACTATTTAACACATCTTCTTTTGACATACAAAGTTTATATTTCATATGAATATCACTCGTAGCTAGAAATACGTGTAGACGAGGAGATACAGCGCCTTTCACAGCTTCATATGCTCTTCGAATGTCACTTTCTTTCGCTCTAGCTAAACTCATAACCGTAGCATTTTGAATTGTATTCGCAATACGTTTTACCGATTGGAAGTCGCCTTCGGAAGCTGCCGCGAATCCAGCTTCCATTACATGAATACCAAGCCTCTCTAATTGCCTAGCAATTTGTAATTTCTCTTGTTCATTTAAATTTACTCCTGGTGATTGTTCGCCATCACGAAGTGTTGTATCCATGAACAAAACCTGCTTCATATTATTTAACCCCTACCTTTACTCGCGGCTGTACGAAAGGCATCATTTCACGTAATTTACGTCCAACTACTTCGATTTCATGTTTATTCTCTTTCTCATTTGTCGCATGGAAATTTGGTCTTCCTGCTTTATGTTCTGCAATCCACCCTCTTGCAAATGTACCATCTTGAATTTCTGCTAATACTGCCCCCATCGCTTTCTTCGTATCTTCAGTCACAACGCGTGGTCCTGATACGAAGTCTCCCCACTGCGCTGTATCTGAAACTGAATATCTCATATTTTCAAGTCCACCTTCGTACATAAGGTCAACGATTAGCTTCAATTCATGTAAACATTCAAAATATGCAAGTTCAGGCTGATATCCCGCATCAACTAACGTTTCAAACCCTGCTTTTACAAGTGCAGTCACTCCGCCGCAAAGTACAGCTTGCTCTCCAAACAAATCTGTTTCTGTTTCTTCTTTAAACGTCGTTTCTAGTACACCAGCTCTCGTTGCTCCAATTCCGTCAGCATAAGAAAGTGCTTTTTCAGTCGCAACTCCTGTTGCATCTTGATATACTGCAAATAATGCAGGAACAGCCCCGCCCTCGGCGAACGTACGGCGTACGAGATGCCCTGGTCCTTTTGGCGCTACTAGAAATACATCTACATTAGCTGGTGGTTTTACTTGATCAAAGTGAACATTAAATCCATGTGCGAACACGAGAGAGTTTCCAGCCTGTAAATTTGGTGCAATTTCAGCTTCATATACTTCTGGTTGTAATTCATCAGGCAATAGAATCATTACTACATCAGCTTTTTCCGCAGCTTCTGCTACTGTATATACAGAAAACCCATCTTCATTCGCTTTATCCCAAGACTTACCTTTTCTTAAACCTACTACTACATCAAATCCGTTATCACGTAAATTTTGCGCATGCGCATGACCTTGCGAGCCATATCCGATGATTGCTACTTTCTTTTCCTTTAATACATTTACTGTTACATCTTTCTCATAATAAACTTTTGCCATTTTCATTTCCCCCTATATTTAAATGATTATTGAATTAACATAACTTGCTTATCTTGTTTTTTCATACTACGTGTAAATGCTGTTACACCTGTTCTAGCAATTTCTTTCAAACCGTATGGACGAAGTAATTCAATTAACGCTTCTACTTTATCTTGCGTACCTGTTACTTGCACAACTATGGAATCCTTCCCAACATCTATTACAGCGGCTCGAAACGGTTCAATTAAACTATATAATTCTGCCCTCGCTACAGAAGTTGCTACTTTAATAAGAGCAAGCTCTCTAGCAATCATCGCTTCTTCTGTAATATCTGATACTTTCAGAACATCAATTTGCTTATGCAGTTGTTTAATTAACTGCTCCACTTGCTGTTCACTTTCAACGTGTACAACAATCGTCATTCGCGATATATCTGATGATTCTGTATGACCTACTGAAATACTTTCAATATTAAAATGTCTTCGTGTCATAACCCCTGTAATTCGGTTTAACACACCACTTTGATTTCGAACTGTCGCTGTAACAATTCTCTTCACCCTTTTTCCACTCCCTCCATTTGGTGAACACCTTTTCCTGGCGCAACCATCGGCATAACCTTCTCTGATTGAAGTACACGACAATCAATTACGACTGGCTCTTGTAATTCGATCGCATGCTGGATTTGCTTCTTTGCAAGAAGTGGATCGTCAATACGAACACCTTTTATGCCATATGCATTTGCAAGAGCGACGAAATCTGGTTGGCATGGTAATAAAGAATGTGAATATCTTTGATTGTAAAATTCATCTTGCCATTGTCTTACCATTCCTAAAGCTTCATTATTTAAAATAAATACTTTAACGGGTAAAGCGTGTTCTTTTAATACACTTAATTCTTGCAGAGTCATTTGAAACCCAGCATCACCAACAATTGCAATAACTAATTCTTCAGGCTTTGCAATTTGCGCACCGATTGCTGCTGGAAATCCGAACCCCATCGTTCCTAATCCACCAGAAGTTACCCATTTATCTGGATTTTTCAGTGGATAATATTGCGCTGCCCACATTTGGTGTTGCCCAACGTCTGTTGTTACAATCGCTTCTCCCTTCGTAATTTCATATAGCATATCAATCGCATATTGAGGTTTAATACTTTCAGAATTTCTTTTATAAGAGAATGGATATTTTTCTTTTCTATTCTTTAATAAAAAGAGCCATTCATGATGATTTTCTTTCTTTCCTTCTGATTGAAGCAATACTTCTAACGCCTGCTTAGCACTTGCAACAATAGGAATCTCTGTTGGCACATTTTTCCCGATTTCTGCTGGATCAATATCGATATGTGCAACAGTCGCCCCTTTAGCAAAAAAAGCTAAATTTCCAGTAAGACGATCATCAAATCTCGCGCCTATATTAATGAGTAAGTCGCATTCATATAATGCCATATTGGCTGTATAAGAACCGTGCATTCCCCCCATCCCTAGAAATAGTTCATCATCTGGTGGAAAACCACCAAGTCCAAGTAATGTATGCACAACAGGGATTTCATATTTACGAGCAAAACTTGTCAATTCTTTCGAAGCTTTCGCATGCAATATACCCGCTCCAGCTAAAATTAACGGTTTTTTTGCGGTTTCAATTACTTTGAGTAATTTGTTTATTTGAAGTAGATTCGGTTCATAATTAGGGTTATATCCTGGTAAATCCATTTGTACATTGCTACATCGCTCACCTTTCTCGACTACCATATCTTTCGGAAGATCAATAACGACTGGTCCTGGTCTTCCTGTTTTAGCAATATGAAATGCTTCTTTAATAATTCGAGGTAAATCTGAGGCCTTTCGCACTTGATAGTTATGTTTTGTCACTGGCATCGTAAGTCCCATAATATCTGCCTCTTGAAAAGCATCGCTCCCAATTAACGTTGTTGCTACTTGGCCTGTAAATACTACAAGTGGCAATGAATCAATCATCGCATCAGCTAGACCCGTAATTACATTTGTAGCACCTGGTCCACTCGTTGCAATTACAACCCCTGGATTCCCTGTAATTCTGGCATACCCTTCAGCAGCGTGAATTGCCCCTTGCTCATGCCTTGTTAAAATATGCGGAATTTCACAATCATACAATGCATCATAGAGAGGTAAAACGGCACCACCCGGATAACCGAAAATCACTTCTACGCCTTCCTTTTCTAGCGCTTCTAACAATAGCTGTGCACCAGTTTCCAGTTTCTCTTCCGTTTTTGAAGACATTGTTCTTATAAGCCCCCTTTTTCAACCTTTTATACAATAAAAAAATCCTACGTCCACACTCCAGCTATGTGCTGAAGGGACGAAAGATTTCGCGGTACCACCCTTCTTTGCAAGAATACTCTTGCCTCAGTGATCCATAAATGGATCTAGCTAATAACGGAGCTACCGTCTAAGCCTAGACAAATGCTTTAGCTTAGCACTCAAGGGCGATGTTCGTCGACGTGAACCATCGGTTTTCAGCAACCACCGACTCTCTGTGAGGCTTCACAATCAACTACTCCTCCCTATCAACGCTTTCTTATGTTAAAAAAGTTGTTATCCAACTTTATTTTCTTCGTAAATTTTCTCTCCATCTTCTACAACTAACTTACGAAACTCTTCTAATAAACGGTTCGTATGTGGACCTGTTTGCCCTAGGCCAATCGTTCTACCATCTACTGTCGTAACAGCAATCACTTCAGCAGCTGTTCCTGTTAAAAACACTTCATCAGCTACATATACATCATGTCTTGTAAATAACTCTTCTCTTACGTCATACCCAAGTTTTTCGCCGATTTCTAAAATGGCGTTTCGTGTAATACCTTCTAACGCTCCAGCAGAACTTGGTGGTGTAATTAATTTATTTCCTTTAACAATAAACACGTTATCTCCTGATCCTTCAGCTACATATCCTTGATCATTTAACATAAGCGCTTCTTGTACTCCAGCTAATTTCGCTTCAATACGAACTAAAATATTGTTTAAGTAATTTAAAGATTTTACTTGAGGGGATAAAACATCGGGACGATTTCGGCGCGTTGCAACTGTTACAACTGGAATCCCTTTCTCATAATATTCTTGTGGGAATAAAGATAATTGTTCTGCAATTACTACTACATTCGGCTTCTTACATGAATCGGGATCCAATCCAAGATTTCCTGCTCCTCTTGATACAACAAGGCGAATGTATCCATTAGATAATTTATTTTGTCGAATCGTCTCAACAACAATATTTGTTACTTCATCTAATGAATATGGAATTTCTAAAAGGATTGATTTTGCTGATTCATACAACCGGACAAGATGCTCTCTCAAACGGAAAACATTACCGCTATAAACTCTAATTCCTTCAAACACTCCATCGCCATATAAATAGCCATGATCATATACTGAAACTTTTGCCTCATCTTTTGGAACAAATTCTCCATTTAAGAAAATCCATTGCTCATTCACTAGAAGCGCCTCCTATGTTCTATGAATTTTTTATTGTTTCCTAGTTTACTCTCCTTTCTAAATAAATCAAGTGAATTTTTAGAAAATTTATAATTTTTAATCATACGTACTTCTTTACTTATACTGATTTAACAACATTGTTAACGTTTACAAAAAGTCAAAAAATTTTTTTCGCCAATTTCCACTAAAAAAATATTTGTTTAAAAGAAGGATTTTCATCAATTGATACGAATCTATTGTATTCAATAAACGGACGTCCGATTTTATAAATCCGGAAATATATAACGACTTTTGCTGAAAAAGGGGGAAAATAACAAAAATAGCGCTGTCTAAAAATAACATTCATATTTTTCATTTCGTAATCATAATCCTATTTTTAAAAAACAATTTGTCAAAATGAAGGAGGAAATAAATATGGCGTGTGTACAAATTAAAGGAACGAGACAAGAGGTAGTAGAAATGCTGCAATTATTTGATCTAATGGATACGAAAGGTTTTTGTAAATTCGATAATTACGTAGAGGTAGAACCAAATACGCAAGAACATAATCATTTTATTGCTTCAATCGACATCCATTCAAATACTTCTTCAGCACAAGATACATTATTAAACGATCAATTCGTTAGTCAAATGCTTACTGGCGTATATAACGACTAAACAAAGATTTACTTCCTACCGTCTTTTCATAAATATATGCAGTGAACTTGAGCATACTAGCAATTAGATGGTAGGGAGGTGAGAATTATGGCTAGAATTGGCGTTGAAAACTCATTAACAGACGTTCAACAAGCTCTTCAGCAACAAGGTCATGAAGTTGTTACACTTAACTCAGAACAGGATGCACAAGGGTGTGATTGTTGCGTTGTAACTGGGCAAGATTCTAATGTGATGGGCATTGCAGATACATCAATTAAAGGATCAGTCATTACAGCTCACGGTTTAACAACAGATGAAATTTGTCAACAAGTTGAAAGTCGCACTTAAAAAATGAAAGAGGACTCCTTTTAAAAGGAGTCCTCTTTTTTATATTCACCTAACGGGAAAGTAACATATACTGGATGAAAGCCCTACCTCTCTCTCATCATTACGGTTCCACTGACCGCTCCTTGATTCACTAGTATACATATATAGCTTACAAATACAATTTATAGGGTTTGTTCACAAAAGTTGTTGATAAAATTACCCGATCTTTCGCAAACTTTTCGTATTGCATTCATAAGAGATATTTACTTTACACTAGCTGTAACCGAGACACGAATTAAAATTCTAACACCAATACAATAACTTGTCAACTTTTTTCCGCAAATTAAAAACAGACATTAACGGTTTGTCTGTTTTAGAATGGAGCTTTTTCTTTTATTACATATACAACAAAGCCGCTTACTAACATGAATAAGCCAACTACTAAGTTTTTGATATTAATCATAAATTCCTCTCCCTTATTCCACACATCATATATATTTACATTTCAATTATTCCGATCATCCTAAAGCGCACTTTTTCTAATATATCATAATTCCTAAAAAATGCAAGTTCACTTTTGACGACCATTCACAAATTTATCTACAGTGCTTGGTACAGTATTTAAAGCCTTTTCAATTAAATGTGTACTGCTGTTGAGATGTAATACTTGCACCCCATTAGAACCAACTACTAAAAAAGCTACTGGACTAATGGAAACCCCAGCCCCGCTTCCTCCTCCAAATGGATGCCCTTGTTTGTTCTCTTTATGCTGATTTTGCCCACCGTTATGTTTTTCAGTAATAAAATCCCCTTTAAAATCACTTCCACCAGCTCCAAAACCAAAAGCCACTTGAGATACTGTTAATACTACATTTCCGTCAGCTGTTGAAACCGGGCTCCCAACAATTGTATTTACATCTACCATCTCTTTTAAATTTGTCATTGCCGTTTTCATTAAATTTTCAATTGGATGTTCCATTATGTATTGCACCCTTTCCTCATTATTCCTTTTTATATTTTCCAAAATAGAGGAAGTCATACTAACTTTTCCTATTTCAAGAAAACATTTTCCTCCTTTTAAAAGATACTACTCCCTGTACATGCTCCGGTATAGTGAAACTTTAATCAGTGGGATGTGCACGTTTCTCGACTCCCACAAATAGCGGGATAAAAAAGAAAAAGAGATACATACTACTATTGAACCTTGTTATGAAAGGAGTCATGACTTTGACTGAGAAATTTGATGATTATAAAAGAAAAGATAGAATAGATAGTGATTATAGTGACTATAAAGAAGAGTACGCCGCTGAGGTTGCACCACAACGCATTGATTATGATTACGATGATAAAGACGATAAAGATGTTGTAAAATCGTCCGCTGCTGGATCAACTGCTGGTTTTATCGCTCTTGCGCTATCTATCTTATCGCTATTTACATTTCCAACACTATTTGGTCTTGTTTCTGTTTTACTCGGTATTTACGCTTATAATCGCGGAGCTACTGTAACTGGCGGTATCGCTGCAGTTGTCGGTGGAATTGCTGCACTTATCGCAATTTTATTCCGAGTAGCACTTATTGGTCTATTGTTCTCCCTGTTCTAAAAAAGAAAAAGGTATCTCGCTTAACGCGGGATACCTTATCCTGTAAACACATCTTCCGATGGATATTTTATTTTTTGTTTTGCTGGTCGCGCTAAAGAGAACACAAGTGTTAATGGTCCAATTAACCCGCAGAACATAACAAACATAATAATACATTTTCCGAATGCCGATAGCTTTGCAGTAATTCCCATCGTTAATCCGACTGTGCCAAACGCTGATATTGTCTCAAATAATAATTGAATAAAGCTGAAGTTTTCTGTAAGCATTAATATGAATACCGCTGCTAAAATAAGTATTTGACTGGCAACAGCAATCGCTAAGGCCCTCGTTACTGTCGACATTTTAATTGTACGCTGAAATAAAACAATTTCCTCCTTTTTTCTAAAGAAAGAAAGGACAGATGTAATTAAGATAACAAACGTCGTTAATTTAATTCCTCCACCTGTCGATACACTTCCTGCACCAATAAACATTAAAATCATCGTAAATAATATAGATGATTCTTCCATACCTCCATAGTCAACCGTATTAAATCCAGCTGTCCGCGGAGTAATACCTTGAAAGAAGGAAGCCCATAGTTTTTCATTTAAAGATAAATTCCCTAACGTCTTCACATTATTATATTCCAATACAAAAATTACAATCATTGCTATAACATTTAGCACTACTGTTCCAATAATCATTATTTTTGAGTGAAGTGATAATTTTCGAAAACTGCGGCTATACCATATATCAATTAATACGGTAAAACCGAGTCCCCCAATTACAATTAAAGAGCAAATCCCAATATTAATAATGGGATCCCCTACATATCTTGTTAAATTATCTGGCCATAAAGCAAATCCTGCATTATTATAAGATGCAATTACATGAAAAATACTATAATATAAACCTTTTCCAAAACCAAACTCTGGAATAAAGCGAAACGATAAAAAGATGACCCCAATAAGTTCAATACAAATCGAAAATATAAAGACACGCTTTACTAATTTTACAAGACCCCCTATATTTGTTTGATTAAATGCTTCTCCAATTAATAAACGATGGCGTAATCCGATTTTTTTACCTAGTACCCAAACAATTAAAATGGCAATTGTCATAAGACCTAGACCACCTGTTTGAATTAAAAACATAATAACAATTTCGCCAAACATCGTAAATGTACTTGCTGTATCCACTACTCCCAAACCAGTTACGGTCGCTGCTGACGTTGCTGTAAAGAAAGCATCTACCCAACTAATATGTACTTTCGTTGCGAATGGTAATTTTAATAACAAACCGCCAACCACAATTAAGCAGAAAAAGCCTAATGCTAATATTTGTGGTGGGTTTAATCGTATAAGACGATTATACAGCCCTTGTTTTTTTGTTACGTCCATATCACTAACTCCCTTATTAAAGTGAAGCTTTCCCCTCATACAATAAAAAGCTTTTTAAAAGCCCTTAAATAATTGGGACAAACCTTATATTCTCATAATATAGTTGAGCATAATCCTTTTTTTCATAGATTACAACTTTTATTTATATTCAGATTCCTTTTCGTTTTATGCTGGGAAAACTCTATATCCTAACTCAATATTGCTAGCAATAACAATTTCATATGTACTATTTTTAAAATCCCCATATCTTTCACTCTATGTTCACATAGAGGTCACATCCACCTTTTATAGTATATGTATCGAAGCTGTTCCTCCCTAATTTATAAGACATTCCCCAGTGTCTTTGAATAGCTTCCATCCCTAATTAAATTGACATAAATTGTCCCCTTCCTTGACCATCTTATAAATGATGGTCTTATTTTTTTGTTTTCTCTATCTTTTATTCCGCTATTTGTGGGCAATAAACGCCCGATTGGTTAAGGCTAATAATCAACAGGGGATGAACAAAAAACACTCATTAAATTTTCATTTTATTTAAAACTCCCTCTCTCTTTCACTCTATATTCACACAGAGGTCACATCCACCTTTTATAGTATATGTATCGAAGTTGTTCCTCCCTAATTTATAAGACATTCCCCAGTGTCTTTGAACAGCTTCCATCCCTAATTAAATTGACATAAATTGTCCCCTTCCTTGACCATCTTATATATGATGGTCTTATTTTTTTGTCTTTCTATCTTTTATTTAAAACTCCCCCTCTCTTTCACTCTATGTTCACACAGAGGTCACATCTACCTTTTATAGTATATGTATCGAAGTTGTTCCTCCCTAATTTATAAGACATTCCCCAGTGTCTTTGAACAGCTTCCATCCCTAATTAAATTGACATAAATTGTCCCCTTCCTTGACCATCTTATATATGATGGTCTTATTTTTTTGTCTTTCTATCTTTTATTTAAAACTCCCCCTCTCTTTCACCCTATGTTCACATGAGAGTCACACCTATCTTTTATAGTATATGTATCGAAGTTGTTCCTCCCTAATTTATAAGACATTCCCCAGTGTCTTAAAGCAACTTCCATCCCTAATTAAATTGACATAAATTGTCCCCTTCCCTTGACCATCCTATGTGATGGTCTATTTTATTTTCCAAACACAAAATCGGTCTATCTACACTTAAACAAAAATGAAAAATTCAGAAAATATTGTCAAATTAGGTATTTTTTCGGTATAATTACTTTAGAAAGAAATTTCGCAAAAACAAAAGGGGGGATTTTATTGAAACAAACAAAAGCAATCTTAATCGCATTATTTCTAGGTCTAGTTGTTGGACTCACTCTAAATTTAGCTGCTCCATCTATCTTTGAGCCACTAAATCAATATGTGTTCAACCCAATTGGTCAATTGTTTATTCGACTTATTAAAATGCTAGTTGTTCCTGTTGTGTTCATTTCTATCGTACTTGGTGCTGCCGGCCTTGGAGATCCGAAACAACTTGGAAGAATCGGTTTAAAATCAATTTCATTCTTTCTCGTAACAACTGCGGTTGCCATCTCTATAGCGGTTACATTTGCACTTATTATAAAACCAGGAGCTGGCGGTAATTTTAAAACAGAAGGTCTTAAGTATGAAGGTGCAAAAACTGAAACATCTTTCGTCGACACATTGCTAAATATCGTACCAGATAACCCAGCAAAAGCGATGGCTGACGGAAACATGTTACAAATCATTGCCTTTGCCGTATTGATTGGACTTGGTATAGCTATTTTAGGAAAACGAGTTCAAGGTATCCATTCATTACTTGAACAGGGCAACGAATTAATGATGTATCTTGTTAATCTCGTTATGAAATTAGCCCCAATTGGAACATTCGGTTTGCTCGCTTCATCCGTTGGTAAAATGGGGCTTGCAGGCGTCGCTGCGATGTTCAAGTATATGATTGTCGTTATGTTAGTACTCATTATTCACGGGGTCTTTGTATATGGCGGCTTATTAAAGGTATTAGCAAAAGAAAGTATTGTTCGTTTCTTTAAACATTTCGGACCAGTAATGGCAATTGGATTTAGTACATCTAGCTCTAATGCATCGCTTCCATTTGCAATGAAAACAGCACAAGATAAGCTTGGCGTTCCAAAAGCGATAAGCTCATTTGTACAACCACTAGGGGCAACTATTAATATGGATGGTACTGCCATTATGCAAGGAGTAGCCACTGTATTTATCGCTCAAGTATACGGAGTTGAACTTACATTACCGCAATTAGCTATGGTCGTATTAACTGCTGTACTAGCTAGTATCGGTACTGCTGGTGTACCTGGTGTTGGACTTGTAATGCTTACAATGGTTTTAAATCAAGTAAATCTACCAGTAGAAGGTATCGCTTTAATTATCGGTATTGACCGTATTCTAGATATGTCTAGAACAGCTGTAAACATTTCTGGTGATGCAATTTGCGCAATGATTGTCGCAAAATCAGAAGAAAAATATAATACGGATCAATCGGCAGCATCGTAAATCAAAAAAGGAGTGAATTATTTCACTCCTTTTTTGATTTACTCCCTTTTTTAGAACGATATTCTTTCCCTTTATTATCATTACCAGTTTCAAATTCAGTGCTAAATTCCTGATTAAACTGGCCGGACTTTGGTGATCCTTGATTACCGCTCCCTTTACTACCGTTACGATTCGTCATATTTCTCCCTCCTTCCTTGTATTAGTAGTATGGCGCTCTATCTTTTTTCATACACATTTTATTTATTAACATCTATTACACACGAAAGAAGATCTCCCATCTATAAGGAAGACCTTCTATTTTATCACGTAAGTGTTTTCTTGTTTATAATCACTTAAATAAGTTTTTTGGAAATTGAAATCATTACATTCATTTCATCTTCTGAAAGTGCAGAGAATCTTTCTTGTAAATATTGTTTTTTCGCATCTTCCATTTTCGCAACTAAATCTTTCCCTTGTTCTGTAATCTCTAAATACACAACTCGGCGATCTGATGTAGAACGTGAACGAGTTACAAAACCCTTATTAATTAATTTTTCTGTAACAGCTGTAATATGACTATTCGACACATTTAATTCATTTGCTACACGCGATACCATTTCTTTATTCGTACGATTTAATATTCTTAGGACGATGAATTCATTCCACGGTATGTAACCACCAAATATTTTTCCGATATCATTACGCAACGTGCGAAACATAGCAAACACATTTGTCGATAGTTCTTCCATTAATTGCTCTCGATTTTGAGACAACATTGACAGCTCCTTTTATTTCATTTAGTTAAATAAAAACCTTATTAATAATTTTACATGAAATCTTACTTTTTGTCACCTTATTTTCCCATAATTCGTAGTTTTTTAATATGTATTTCATGATAAAATGAAGTCAACTTCCAGAAAAAGGGGTATTTTAATGCATGAGGAGGATAGGTTCTCAAATCTCAGCCTAAAAGATAAAACAATTATCATTAGTATTATTGCTCTTTTTCTCATTATAGTTTTTACATTTATATTTTTTGTATATGTAGGAATCTTTCAAATTACAGGTATAGCGTATAGTTCACGTACTGCTTTACTTCTCTTTTTTTTATTAATCACTTTCTTAGATGGTATTACATTATTTATTTTCAGTTTCTTCAAAGCGCTGCTATATCCATTGACTCAAAACATGTCAAATTGGATTTCTCTCACTCTTTTCTCATTCATTGAAATTACACTAGATTGGTTCGTCATTCATACTGCTGATGATTGGATAGAAAGCGTACAAATGTCCAACTTAACTGAATTATGTGTCGTACTATTCTTTTTTCTATTAAATAAATTATTAAGTGACAAGAAAGAGTAAGAATACAAGCTTTTCTATATAAAAATTGGTACAATGAAAGCAAATCTTACTAAAGAGGTGTTAATTATGAACTTACAACAATGGGCTGATAAAGGTATGTCCTTTGATACATATGTGAATGAAATGCAAGTAAACCAATACGAGCTACTACACATTTACAATAATTTTTTAATTCCAAATGAATTACTTCCTGTATTAGAAGAACGTCAAAATGATGGCTGGCGTGTTATCGTATTAACTGCTGATTGGTGTGGCGATGCTCTTTTATGCGTACCTGTTATGAAACGAATTTCTGAAGTTGCAAATATTGATATGAGTTTATTAATTCGCGATGAAAACTTAGAATTAATGGATCAATATTTAACAAATGGAACAGCACGTGCGATTCCAATCTTTATTTTCATTGATAAAGATGGAAATGAACAAGCTGTTTGGGGACCACGCGCTCCAAAAGTACAAGAATTAGTAACTTCAATGCGCGCTACATTACCTGAAAAAGAAGATCCAACTTTCGAAGAAAAACAAAAAGAAATGTATGCTAATTTCCGTGCTACATTAGCTGATGATACTTCTCTTTGGGAACATGTAATGGAAAACATGATGGAAAAAGTAGTAAAATAAAAACCTGCCGAGCTCGGCAGGTTTTTTTATTACATAATGAAGAAATAGAATACCGCAGCTAAAATGAAACGATAATAAGCGAACGGTGTTAGTTTTACACGAGATAATAATTTCAAGAATGAAACAATTGCAAGCATCGCAACAACGAATGCAGTTACAAATCCTGTTACAAATAGCGTTATATCTGCTGAGCTTAATACATCCCAGCTTTTAATTAAATCTAAGCCACTTGCAGCTACCATCATCGGTACCGCTAAAATGAACGTATATTCAGCTGCCGCTGTATGCGACACGCGAGCTAATAAACCACCACTTATTGTAGAACCAGAACGAGAAAATCCTGGCCAAAGAGCTAAACATTGGAACATTCCAATTGTAAATGCCTGTTTATATGTGATTTCATCTAACGTTCTTGCTGTACTTGGTTTCGAAAACTTCTCAGCAACAATCATTAAAATACCACCGGCTACTAAGCTAATAACAACTGGTCCTGGACCAAATAAAACCTCTTTAATAGTGCTATGGAATAATACGCCAAGTACCCCGGCAGGAATCATCCCGATAATAATATGTAATAAATTTAACGATGGTCCGTCTGTTACTTTACCTATTCCAACTAACGACCATAGACGCTTCCAAAATATAACAACAACTGCTAAAATCGATCCCAATTGGATAACAACTTCAAAAACTTTCGCTCTCTCATCGTCAAATCCAATTAAATGTCCTGTTAAAATCATATGTCCTGTTGATGATACTGGTAGAAACTCTGTTAACCCTTCAACAGCACCCATGATTAAACCAATTAACCAATCAGCCACAAGTAGTGCCTCCTTAATAACAAATAATATGTAATTTTTTCACACCTTATCATAATACCTTATCCCTTTTCAAAGTGCATCCTTTTTTTATTGGCTTCATATGTTATAGGCGCGTATTTCTTTTCTAATCTTTGATTAAATTGTATGATAGTAAGAGTTTGTTTTTTTATACGGAAAGGGGATTTTATGAAAGAAACTACTTCATTCTCACAAAAGTTAAAGCAATTTGTATTACTATTTTTTCCGATTTTCGTAACGCAAATGTCATTATTTGCGATGAGTTTTTTTGATACAACGATGTCAGGACATGCAAGTCCAACTGATTTAGCAGGTGTGGCAATTGGAACAAGTATATGGATTCCAGTTAGTACGGGGTTAACAGGAATTTTAATGGCTACTACTCCCATTGTTGCACAGCTCGTTGGATCCAAGAAAAAAGAGGACGTTCCCCACGTTGTCATACAAGCAGTTTATTTAGCAATTTGTGCTAGCTTCGTTGTTATCCTCATCGGTTTTTTCGTCGTTTCACCTATTTTAAATGGCATGCGCTTAGAAGAACCTGTGGAACGTATTGCAGCGCAATTTTTAAGTATTATCGCAATAGGAATTATACCTTTATTCACTTACACTGTTTTACGTGGATTTATTGATGCATTAGGAAAAACTCGAACAACGATGATTATTACATTATTATCATTACCAATTAATGTAATATTAAATTACCTATTAATTTTTGGTAACTTCGGTTTCCCAAAGCTCGGTGGTGTCGGAGCAGCAATTGCTTCCACTGCAACATATTGGTGCATTTTAATTATTACAGTCATTATTATTCAGACGAAAGAGCCTTTTGCCTCTTTCAACATTTTCAAACAATTATACCGACCTTCTCTTTCGAGTTGGATAGCATTCTTAAAACTTGGCGTCCCTATCGGATTTGCTATCTTTTTTGAAACGAGTATTTTCGCTGCGGTAACGCTCATGATGAGTAATTTTAGTACGACAACTATTGCAGCTCACCAAGCAGCTATGAACTTTGCTTCCTTGTTATATATGACTCCGCTAAGTTTAGCAATGGCAATGACTATTGCGGTTGGATTCGAAGTTGGAGCAAAACGTTACGATAATGCAAAACAATACGGACTGATTGGAATTGGATTAGCCCTTGCCTTTGCTTTATTATATTCGATTCTTCTCTACTTCTTTGATGATCAAATTGCTTCTATTTATACGACAGATGCAAAAGTTCATCATTTAGCAAAAGAATTTCTTATCTTTGCAATTTTATTTCAAATTTCAGATGCAATTGCAACCCCTGTACAAGGAGCTTTGCGTGGTTATAAAGATGTAAATGTTGCTCTAATTATGACTTTAATTGCTTATTGGATAATAGGTCTACCACTAGGTTACATATTAGCGACGTATACAGAATGGGCCGCGAAAGGCTATTGGATCGGTCTTATTATCGGTCTAGCATTTGGCGCTGCCTTCCTACTTATCCGTCTCTTTCAAGTACAACGAAAATATACAACACAAAACAGCCGCTAATAATAAAGCGGCTGTTTTCTTTATGCATATTTTTTCTTGTAACGTATAATATAATGAAAAAGAAAGGTGGGTACATATGGACGACAAAGAAAAAAAGCAATCATTCGATGAAGAATTTGCCCCTGAAATTTCACCTGGATATCGGCAAGATGTACATAAGCCACCTAAATATAAAAACACTTCGTTTTTAATGGGCATTACCATTTTCGCTGCTGTATTACTCATACTTATCATTTTCGTTTATTTTTGATGAAAGGTGGCCTATTATATGAAGAAACAAGATTCCAATCGTTCAAAAAGAACTGTTAAAACACAAAAAGGATATGCAGGAGATTCTGTTCATACTCTTAAACAAGTCGAGCAAGGGAATTTATATATTGCTCAAAAAGAACTTGGTCAACAAAATGAAAATCTTTAAAGGCCCTTTATTCCTTAAGGGTCTTTTTATTCCGCATTAAGTAATACACCCTCAAATGTTCTATTGAGCAATGAATTTCCTTTATTGTACGCGCTGCTTTTGTTCTAGCACCATAAATATATTATTAACCTTTACAATTTTCACTTCATAATTCAATTTCATTTCGCTTCTCTTACTCTTACCATTTTCAGTACCCGCAACGTACGCTACAGCTTGATAAAGAAAACTCTCATTGGTCTCTTCACGTATCTCCTCGTTTGTAAATTTATACTCTAAATCTTGAAAACGATTTGGATAATAATTTCCCATTAATTGTTCATACCCTCTATTTAAAAATAGTTCTTCACCTTTTCGTTTCACATCTTCTTTATTAGTAGACCCAAACACTGATAGTTGCTCGGTCACAAAATGCTCTCCTACCTTTTTCATTTCATTATGAGTTAAGTTTTCTATACTTTTGTTCTTTAACTCCTTATTTAACTCGTACTGATCAATCGGTTTAAAGGTAGCAAAAACCTCCTCTTTATATGACCAAAACAATACAAAAGCGATACATAGAGAAATGATTAACAGTCTTTTTTTCGTAATACTCCCGCCCTTCTTCATAATAATAGATATATTTTAACATATAGAAAGAAAATTCTGATATCATAAAATAGAATAACTTAACTCAGAAACGAGGAACAATTATGGACTCTTACAAACATTATATAAAAGAAGCTTTGCCTAATCTTTCTATACATTCATATAAACAAAATGAAGAAGGATGGGATAATGTAGCAGTTATAGTAAATGATGAGCTACTGTTTCGTTTCCCGCGAAAACAGGAATATGCGATGCGAATTCCGTTAGAAAAAGAACTATGCGCAATTCTCACTCAATCACTACAAGAAATCGAAGTTCCACAATATCACCTAATTTATAAAAATGAATCTGATGAGGTTCCTCTTTGTAGTTACTATACTCTCATTCATGGTGAACCATTAAAAACAGAAACAGTTGCCACGCTGGAGGATCCAAAGCTGAAAGCAATTATTACACAATTAGCTACTTTCCTTGCGGTACTACATAGTATTCCTTTACACCAAGTTACAACGCTATGTTTCCCTATTGAAAAAACATGTACCTACTGGAAAGAGCTACAAACAAAATTAAACCAATATCTCACTACTAGCCTTACTTCATTACAGAAACTAGCCTTAAATCGCTTATTTGAAAATTTCTTTGCATGTTTAGCTACATCCACTTTTCAAAACACAATCATTCACGCTGATTTTACTCATCATCACATTTTATTTAACAAGCATAACAAAAGCATTTCAGGTGTTATCGATTTTGGTGATGCGCAAATTGGCGATCCTGCTTTTGATTTTGCAGGACTATATTATGATTTCGGACATGAGTTTACTACATCTGTATATGAACAGTACAGTACACTTATTTCTCATCATGATCCATTACTCATTCATCGTATTACTACCTTTTATCAATACAGTCCTTTACTACATAATATTATTTATAATTTTGAGTCAGAGAATGAACTCGAATTCATTACAGGCACAGAACAGCTAAAAACGATATTACAGGGATGAGATTACATTCTCTCCCTATATACTCTCTCCTCATACATCATTAACTTTTTATCCATTTCAACAATAACTTTATACAATTGAAACGCCTGTAAAATTTGCAGTTGAATTTCAAAAGGAGCATTTTGTTCTTTTAACCATTGAAATACTTTTGTTTCATCTTTCATTGATTATTCCTCCCTTTATTCTGATTTGTGGGTAGCCCGATTAATGAGGGCTGATAATCAGTGGGTGATTGACAAAACCCCCACTGATTAAAGTTTCACTTTATTAAAATCTGCTACAAATATACCGTAAATGATGAAAAGCTTTTCATGTCAATAACAAAAAAGGATGCAAAGTTGCATCCTTTAATGAACTATATTTTTCTTCTGTTTCGCTTCTGTCTTTACTTCTTCCCCTTGGCATTCACTACGAAACGCACAACTTATACACTCAGAACGAAAATGACGCTCTGTATAATGCTCAGGTTGCTCTAACATTTCTTTCATTCTAGATAAATCAGCCATTCCAGTTATAATATCTTCCTGTTTCGGAATGTACTCATACTTAGTTCCTTCTATTAAATTAATAACTTCAATTTTTCCTGGAAGAACTCCGAAAGCTTTATAACTGAATACTGTCATTAGCTTCTGACAAAGAGCAAGCATTTCCTCATCTGCATCGACAACATACTTTTTAATTACAAACGACTCAGCACTCCACTCACCAACTTCAAATGTCAATGACATGTGGACACCTAACTCTTCCATATATGTTTGAAACTTCTCGTATAAAAACAATGGTGGTGTCTGACTATCATCCTTTTCAACGAACTGTAATAAGTGATCCGTTAGCTTCGCTAATACAATATAGTATTCCGTCTTCGAAGCAAACATATTAATCCTTACTTTTTTCCAATACTTTTCTATTAATATTAAAAGTACAATTTTCGTTTGTTGACCCGCAGGTAGCGTGTAATACTCGTTAATAATTTGATTGACAATCATTTGTGCTATTTGTTGCCATTCAAATGAAGAAGGTTCTCTTCTTTTTATGTGACGAAAATAAAATTTATGCGGACAACGCATAAAATCATACAAATGATAATCTGTCATCGTTTTGATTGAGATTTTCTCATGCACTTGCTCTTCATCTCCCTTCTGCCATTAAGAAAGGTGTTTTACAAATTCAGCTCCAAACTGTAAACATTTTTCTACATCTTCATCTTCTGGCGTTAATTCTACTTTTAGTCCTTCTAACACAACTGCTGCCCCGCGCTCTTGTAGCTTTTCTATTAAAATGTCAACTGCCACTCCGTATTTCGGATAAGCCGAATCACATGATCCGAATACTGCCGCTTTTTTCCCAGTTAAATCAATAGAATCCATTGCATCATAAAAATCTAAGAAATCATCAGGAAGATCGCCATCTCCCCAAGTGTATGCACCTAAAATAATTCCATCATACTGTTCTAATATAGAAGCTTCTGGTGAATCCATAATATCAATAACTTCAATTTCATTTTCTGTTTCACGAATTACGCCGGCAATATGGTCAGCCATTTCCTCTGTATTTCCACTCATACTTGCAAAAATCATTACTAACTTACTCAACTGAACCTCTCCCTTTACTTTGTATCTCTTTTTCTGTTTGAATGCTCTTCTTCTCATCTACATATTCAGACCGAATTACATTTCTTTGCCATTCCATATGCTGATCAACATCTTTATTTTTATCTTTTAATCCCCTCCGCAGAAGGTGAAAATTCTTTCTCATTAACATGTCGCATCCATCCTATTGATAATAATTATCAATTTCAACTATATTTAGATTAATTGACATTGATTATCAATGTCAATAACTATTTTTAAAAAAATGATTAAAATGTACAAGCTTGTCCGTTAGCTATTCATATACTATGAATGAGCATAGTTCTTTCTCAGCCCTCTCTGACGGAAAGAAATAAAAGCAACTGCAATAGAGTGCAGTTGCCTTTTTTTGTTTTTCTATAATTTTAGTAATCTTATAGTCGTCTCTAAAAATAGCTCCACTCCACAAATTAATGCTGATTCATCCACGTCAAATTTCGGATGATGATGTGGATAACAAGTATATATATTTTCATTACCTGTTCCTAATTTAATGAAACAACCAGGTGCTTTTCTTAAATATGCTGAAAAATCTTCTCCACCCATAGAAGGTTCAAGCTTCACAACACGCTCATTCCCAAACAAATGTAGTGCACTTTCTTCTACTATTTTCGTAATATATTCATCATTAATAACCGGATCATATCCATATCGATACGTATATGTATACGATCCTCCATGTGCTTCTGTAATTCCTTTCACAATTTTCTCGATTTTCCCTTCTGCTTCCACCCTCAATGCTTGATTAAATGAACGAACAGTTCCCATTAAAGTTGCTGTACTAGGAATAATATTGTCAGCCGTTCCCCCATGAAATTGTGTAACTGAAACAACCCTTTGCATAAAAGCACTTGTATTTCTTGATACGATATGTTGTAGATTTGTAATAATCTGTGCTCCGATAGCAATAGGATCTATCGTTTCTTCTGGTCGCGCCGCATGTCCTCCTTTGCCTTGAATCTCAACTGTAAATACGTCTGGAGCTGCCATCATCGGTCCATATGCAATTCCTATCTTTCCACTCTCAAGTCCTGACATAACATGTAAACCTATTACATAATCAACACCGTCCATTACACCTGCCTCAACCATTTCTTGTCCCCCACCGGGATACACCTCTTCTGCGTGCTGAAAGAATAGACGAATCTCACCTGCAAAATCTTCCTTTATATTTGATAACACCTCTGCTGTACTTAATAAAATAGCTGCGTGAGCATCGTGCCCACATGCATGCATCATTCCTTTATTCACAGATGTATAAGATTTACTTGTCTCCTCTTGAATTGGCAAAGCGTCTATATCAGCTCGAATCGCAATTACTTTCCCTTGCTTCACACCTCTTTTAATTGCTAGTACACTATACTTCGTCGGTCTCGTTACTTCAAAAGAAGAAAATGAGCATAATGTATCATATATAAATTGCGAAGTTTCTTTTTCATGAAATGATAATTCCGGATACTTATGGAAATGCCTTCTCCATTTCACGATATTTTCTTCCGAAATTAGATTCTTCCACACTCTATTCATGATAATTTCCTCCTTTTCAAAAGAACTAGAAATTTAAAAGTTTACTCCGTCTTAAATGATTAATAAAAACAAACACTGTATTTTTACGTATTCTTATAGTCCACTTTTATGTATTCACACAATCCACTTTCTATTTACATGTCAAACCCATTACAAATTCATG
Organism: Bacillus sp. TE8-1; assembly: GCF_008368855.1. NCBI lineage: Bacteria > Bacillati > Bacillota > Bacilli > Caryophanales > Bacillaceae > Bacillus > Bacillus sp. TE8-1. The sequence continues at coordinate 191,274 of NZ_QPET01000011.1, forward strand.
CTGAATGTAATATAATTGCTAAGTTAGGGATTTTCTTTTTTAGTATTTAGTGCTAATATCAAAAAAGAGCCTTTTGACTTATTTTTACCTAAAATGTGGGATTTTGTTTTTTTCACAATAATGTAGGACATGATACCTACAAAGAGCTATTATTTCATTAAGAGAGGGAAAGACATGGAAAGATTAAAAGAGATATGGTCTCGACCACTCACACAATGGGTTGCAAAGACGGTTTATTATCTTGCAATTTTATTTGCATTACTTTGGTTGTATGGATTCCATGATACAAACACAAGTACATTTATTTACAATGAATTCTAGGGTGGGAACGTTATGAAGTTATTAGAACAAATTGAAAAGTGGGCTGCAGAAACGCCTGATCAAACCGCTTTTGTTTGGCGAGATGCGAAAATTACGTACAAACAATTAAAGGAAGATTCTGATGCGTTGGCACATTGGATTTCTTCTGAGTATCCAGACGATCGTTCACCAATTATGGTGTATGGCCATATGCAACCTGAAATGATTATTAACTTTTTAGGATGTGTAAAAGCTGGACATGCTTACATTCCTGTAGATTTATCTATCCCAGCTGATCGTGTACAACGTATTGCTGAAAATTCTGGTGCGAAATTACTTTTATCGGCAACAGCAGTAACTGTAACTGATTTACCAGTTCGCATCGTAAGTGAAGACAACTTAAAAGATATTTTCTTTACTCATAAAGGGAACACTCCAAATCCTGAACATGCGGTAAAAGGTGATGAGAACTTCTACATTATTTACACATCAGGAAGCACAGGTAATCCGAAAGGGGTTCAGATTACTTATAACTGCCTTGTTAGCTTTACAAAATGGGCTGTAGAAGATTTCAACTTACAAACAGGGCAAGTATTCTTAAACCAAGCACCTTTCTCATTTGATTTATCTGTAATGGATATTTACCCATCATTAGTAACAGGTGGTACACTTTGGGCAATCGATAAAGATATGATTGCGCGTCCAAAAGACTTGTTTGCTTCTTTAGAGCAATCGGATATTCAAGTATGGACTTCCACACCTTCTTTCGCTGAAATGTGTTTAATGGAAGCATCTTTCTCTGAGAGTATGCTACCGAACATGAAAACATTCTTATTCTGCGGTGAAGTGTTACCAAATGAAGTAGCTAGAAAATTAATTGAGCGTTTCCCTAAAGCAACAATTATGAATACGTATGGTCCAACAGAAGCTACTGTCGCTGTAACAGGTATTCACGTTACAGAAGAAGTGCTTGATCAATACAAATCACTTCCAGTTGGCTATTGTAAATCAGACTGTCGCCTTCTTATTATGAAAGAAGATGGCACGATCGCACCTGATGGTGAAAAAGGTGAAATCGTAATTGTCGGTCCAAGCGTAAGCGTTGGATATTTAGGAAGCCCTGAATTAACAGAAAAAGCATTTACTATGATTGACGGTGAGCGCGCCTATAAAACAGGCGATGCTGGCTATGTTGAAAATGGTCTTCTATTCTATAATGGTCGTCTTGATTTCCAAATTAAGCTGCATGGTTATCGAATGGAATTAGAAGAAATTGAGCATCACCTTCGTGCGTGTTCTTACGTAGAAGGAGCAGTTATCGTTCCAATTAAAAAAGGTGAGAAATACGATTATTTATTAGCGGTTGTTGTTCCTGGGGAGCATTCGTTTGAAAAAGAATTCAAATTAACATCTGCAATCAAAAAAGAACTCAATGAGCGATTACCAAACTACATGATTCCACGTAAATTCATGTATCAATCTTCTATTCCAATGACACCAAATGGAAAGGTAGATCGCAAAAAATTATTGAGTGAGGTTACAGCATGACCGCATATGGATCATTTTATTTTTTCGCTATAGTGGGCATTTTATTAATACCTACTATCATAGCTGGATTAAAAGGTAAAATGTTGCGCAAATATAATGCCGTTTTAACATTAGTCATGATTGCTATTATCTTCTCAGATAAACCAAAGCAAGCAATGATGCTAGCTGCATTTATTATTTGGCAATATGTCCTTATTAAAGGCTATTTAATTTTAAGAAAACAAAGTAATAGTACATTCACATTTTGCATAGCTGTTATTTTATCGATTTTGCCTCTTATTTTGGCAAAAATCGCGCCGTTTGCATCGTTTTTACCTGAGTTAAAACTTGTTGTTTTCCTAGGTATATCTTACGTAACATTCAGAGCAGTTCAAATGGTATTTGAAGTTCGTGATGGTTTAATTAAAGAGCTTTCTTTCTTTAACTTCTGGGAATTCGTTTTATTCTTCCCTGCGATTTCAACAGGACCTATCGATCGTTACCGAAGATTCCAAAAAGATATTCAAAAGCCACCTAGCGCTGAAGAATATCAAAATTTACTATATACAGGACTAAATCGTATTTTCCAAGGTTTCTTGTATAAATTTATTATTGCTTACTTAATAAAGCAATATTGTATGGATCCAGCATTCGCTCAACACGATACAATATTTTCAAATATGATTTACATGTATAGCTATAGCTTATATCTATTCTTTGATTTTGCTGGTTATAGCTCTTTTGTAATTGGTGTAAGTTACATGATGGGAATTAAAACGCCAGAAAACTTCAATAAGCCATTCCTTAGTCGTAATATTAAAGACTTCTGGAACCGCTGGCACATGAGTTTATCATTCTGGTTCCGTGATTTTATTTACATGCGTTTCGTCTTTTTTGCAACGAAGAAAAAGTTAATTAAGAACCGTTACACCATTTCGTATATCGGGGCATTTTTAAACTTCTTCATTATGGGAATTTGGCACATCCAAGGAAGCGCTGTTGCGCAGTATGTTATTTATGGTCTATACCATGCCGCACTGTTTATTTTATTCGATATTTTTGAACGAAAAAACAAGAAGCATAAGTTTTGGCCAAACAATAAATTTACACACATCCTTGCGATTGTAATTACGTTCCACGTTGTATGTTTCGGTTTCCTAATCTTCTCTGGACACCTTAACAGATACTTTTAATGCACCCTTCTTATTCCATTAAGAAGTTGCACATATAATAATTTCGGATATAAAGGAGATTTTAAAAATGGCAGAATTCAAAGAGCAAGTATTAGATATTTTAGAAGAAGTATGTGAAAACGATATTGTGAAAGAAAACTTAGATGTTCAATTATTTGAAGAAGGTATCCTTGATTCTTTCGCTGTAGTATCTTTATTAGTTGAATTCCAAGAACGTTTAGATATTGAAGTTTCTATTTCTGATTTTGACCGTGACGAGTGGGCTACACCAAACATGGTTATTAAAAAGTTGGAAGAAATCCGATGAACAAAGCAAAATTTGGTCCGATGCTTTTAGCATTGGCCCTTTTTGCTGTATTCTTACTTATTCCAACGCGCTTCCTACTTCCACTTTTAAGTGATGAAAAAGTAGAACAAGCTGCTACTTCTTTAAAAGAAGAAAAAATTCAAAGTATGATTTTACAGCAAAAGATGTTAGCAGATCCAAAATATCTTCCGATGTACGGTTCATCGGAATTCGCACGTATGGATGCTTTCCATCCATCTAATTATTTTAAAGTAAAGCCTGAAGGATTTACGCCATTCCTTCTTGGACGCGGCGGAACACAAGACCTTGTACATGTATTAAACTTCGCATCTACAATGGATCAATTGAAAGATAAGAAAATGGTATTCGTTCTTTCTCCACAATGGTTTGTACCACAAGGTATTGACGAAACGCACTTTGCACCTAACTTTTCAAAACAACAAGGTTACCACTTCATTTTCAACAATGATTTAAAACCTGAAATGAAAAAACAAATTGCAAAGCGTTTATTAAACTTTGAGATTGTAAAAAAAGAAACTTTATTAAAAATTTCGCTTGAAGGTATCGCTTATGATGATACGAAGTATAAAGTAAAAGCACTTGCTGCTAAACCTTTCGCTTATATTTACCGTAACATTTTAGATCGTAAAGATTTATTTACAGCTATGTTTAATATTAAACCGCACAAAGAGAAGCTCGATTCTTCATTAAAACAAATGAACTGGGAAGAGGCTCGTAAACATGCGGATCAAACAGGTGCAGCAGAATCTAGATCTAATGAATATGGTATCGAAGATGGTTACTTCAATAGCAAAATTAAGAAAAAATTAAAGCAACGTGAAGGTTACTTAAAAAATGATGCTTATGACCAATCGCCAGAATATGAAGATTTACAAATTGTACTTGATTTATTAAAACAATCTGGTGCAAAACCACTCTTCATTTCTGTTCCTGTCAAAGGTCCTTGGTACGACTACGCTGGCTTCCCGAAAGAACGCCGCGAAGCATACTATAAGAAAGTTCATGAGCAAATTGAAAAAGCTGGTTATCCAATTGCCGACTTCTCAAATCATGAATACGATAAATACTTCTTAAAAGATCATATGCACTTAGGTTGGAAAGGCTGGGTTTACATCGACGAAGCCATCCAACAATTTTATAAAGCAAACTAACGAAAAGACCGCTTGAATTACTCAAGTGGTCTTTTTGTATATATTTTGTAATTGCTCGATTGCATTCGCCGCTTCTTTCATAACTCGCTCCACTACATGCTGAGCTGATTCGATTCGTGCCAATGATGCTGCCTGTCCTGCCCAAAGTGACATATATTCTTCCTTATTTTGCTTCGCTGCCTCTTGGCGTATTTTAGAAGTTAATACGTTTTGCACTGGATATACCGGAAGCCCTTCTTCTTTTCCTTCATGTCTCTCTATAAATTCATTCCGAATACCGCGTGCATATTTCCCGGAAAACGCACGAGTTACAGTTGTGCTCGTATCTGTACTATGTAAAACCGCTTCTTTATACACATCGTGCGTAATACTCTCTTCACTTGTTAAAAAGGCTGATCCCATTTGAACACCTTCTGCTCCTAGTGCCAATGCCGCAACAAGCCCTTGTCCGTTCATTACACCACCTGCTGCGACAATTGGGATATGCGGAACAGCTCCTACTAACTGAGGTATTAACGCAAACGTACCAATCATAGCATCTCGTTCTTTCCCAATAAACGTTCCTCTATGCCCTCCTGCTTCGCTACCTTGCCCAATAATAATATCTACTCCTAGCTCAGCAAGTACTTTCGCTTCCTTCACATGGGTAGCTGTTCCGATAACTTTTATTCCACTTCTTTTTAAATCATTTATTTCTTCTTTTTCTAACGTTTGAAATGCAAAGCTAACGACCGGTACTTTTTCATCTAATAGCACTTGTAATTGTTCCTTATAGCTTTTTGGAAGCTTTAACGTTCCTTCTACTTCTATACCTAATTCTCTATTCACTCCGCTTAGTAATACTTTCGCCTCATTTACCTTCTCTTCTTCTATTTCTATCTCTTTCGTTACAAGTAAATTAACACCGAAAGGCTTATCTGTTAGTTCTCTTATTCTATAAATCGCTTCACGAATTTGTTCTGGGCTCATATAGCCCGCTCCAAGCGTCCCTAATCCTCCACTATTACTTACTGCTGCAACAAGTTCTGGCGTCGTAATCGCGCCTGCCATACCGGCTTGAACAACGGGATACTCAATTTTTAATATGTCTGTTACTCGACTTGTAAACATCATTTCCCCTCCTATTTCCTTTATATCTTCTTTATTTGATAAGCTTTCCCCTGCTTTTGCAAGGGTTGCACTTCATATGAAGCGAATATATTGAAAGAGAAGGAGGCTGAGCTTAATGATTTATCCAAATGCATTAAAACAAGGTGATACAGTAATGATTATTGCACCATCTGGTCCACCTACAATCGAAAATGTATTAAAAGGTGTGAATGTATTACAAGAGATGGGGTTATCCGTAATAATCGGGAAGAGTGTTTACGAGAAATATGGATTTTTAGCCGGAAGTGATCAAGTTCGGCTTGACGATATACATGAAGCATTTATAAATAATGAAGTGAAGGCAATTTTTTGTGCACGAGGTGGTTATGGAAGTGCTCGTCTTCTTCCTCACATTCAATATGAAGTTATTAGGCAGAATCCAAAAATCTTTTGGGGATATAGCGATATTACAGCTTTACATACTGCTGTTTCACGTTATGCAAAGCTTATAACATTTCATGGTCCGATGATTGAAGAACTAGGAAAAGGCATTGATTCCCTATCTTTATCCTCTTTTAATCAGCTATTCCATCCGTATTCAACCATTTTATCTGCATCAGAATGTATCGTACCTAGCTCTCACAGTACAGTTACAGGTACGTTAGTTGGAGGAAATTTAGCTGTGTTAACAAGTATAATTGGCTCGCCCTACGAGATAATTACGAACAATACACTTTTATTACTTGAAGACATTGGTGAAGAACCGTACCGCATTGACCGTATGTTAAATCAGCTACTTTTATCTGGAAAGTTTAATGAATGCAGGGGCATTATTTTCACAAGTTGTCACGACTGCACTCCTTCAAAGCCCTCTCAATCATTGCAAACAATATTATATGAATATTTCGCGCCATATCATATACCTGTCCTATTCGATTTACCAATTGGACATATAAGTCCAAACATCGGTATTCCACTTGGAGCTACAGCAACAATAAACACGAATAATAAAACAGTCTCTATTTCTTCTGGTATAGCCACTCCATATTCAAATTAAAAAGTAAAAGGAAAAGCGATTACGCTTTTCCTTTTACTTATAATAATTAAAAATTCGTCCAGATGCGATATCTGCAATTTCTTCTGGAATAAATGTTTTACTTATATCAGTGCCAACATTTAATACAGCTGTAGCATCTTTCTCAATGCTACCAAATAACTCTTTCCCACGTATCGTAATAAGGGGCGTTCCTTCTGGCAACACATCTTTTACAAATTCCATTTGTGTAAAGAACGGAACGATCCATCTACCTTCTCCTTGGAAATGACGCAAACGAAGTATTCCTTCTGTTGCCCCGTCCTCTGCTTCTAGTGAACCAGCAACATAAAACTCAGTAGATAAGAGCAATTCATAAAATTCCTTTTGCTTCTGTTTATCATCCCCTGCTACAACAAGTACCTCTTCTAATTTCTTTACTGAAATTTGCTCCATATGATGCCACCCCTATTTTCAAAATGATTGTACTTAGATTATACGAAATATTCTTATTTTTTTCTACATAATTCACAATTATTTTCTTAAAATAATTTTAATACTTCTTTTGTCGTCACAATCGTAGCAAACTCTTCATGTAAATTTACAAGTGTCATATTGTGAATATCCTCTGCACTATACTCCTTACCATCTAAACCTTTACGGTTAAACGTAGCCGTTGCATCACTCACTAAATATGTTGTAAATCCTAAATTCCCTGCCATTCGTGTCGTAGTTTCCACGCAATGATTTGTCGTTAATCCTACAACCACTACTGCATTACATTTGTTCTTTCTTAATTGCTCTTCTAAATTTGTCCCAATGAACGCGCTGTTAACGAATTTCTGAATAACCACTTCACCAAGTAGTGGTTGCACTTCTTCCTTAAAGTTTACCGTTTCCGCTCTCTCATAAAACATTGACTGAGCATTTTCTTTATTTACATGTTGAATATGAAAAACTGGTCGTTCCCTTTTTCTCCATTCTTCTAACAAAATTCTCATGTTTTCTTCAGCAAAAATATTATTTCTCTCGCCCCAATCTGATAATTGAAATGCCTTTTGTACATCGATTATGATAAGTGCTATTTGATTTGTCATCATTTCCCCCTTAATTTGGCTGTAATTGAAATAGAAAACCAAGTTGTTGTGACGCAGTAATAAAGCAAACATAGGCGCAAAGCTCTACAATTTCTTTTTCTGTCCAATATTGTTTTAATACGTGAAACATAGTATCATCTATTGCTTTTCGGTCATAAACAAATGTATGCGCAAAAGTAACAGCTACACCAATCTCCTCTGCCTTTTGCACATCATCAGGTCTTCCCTTTGCCATACAGTACGGACATTCATTCCCATACGCTAATGTTCTTCTCACTTGCTCCTTCAACTCTGCTGAAAGAGTTCCTGTATTGTACAGTGTATCTTCTAACGTACTCCACGAATGTAATATATCCGAATTATGCCCTAATAACTTTTGAAACTTTGTATCTCCTACATTTGATAATGAAATTCTCTCCATCATTTCCCCTCCTATTTCCTTCTGTTTTATTGTAAAATAAATAACGTTCACTTTACATTTCATATGAATCTTAATTTATATTTTCCCTTTACAAAAATCATTATTTTACTGGAGGTATATTTACAAATGCAATTAGACCGTGTTGATCGAAAAATTTTAAATGAATTATATAATGATAGTCGCCTTTCGATGCGTGAATTGGCGAAACGAGTAAACTTATCTGCTCCGTCTACTTCAGAACGTGTTCGTAAGCTCGAAAGCGAAGGTGTTATTCAAAAATACACAATCGATATTGATTATAAAAAGGCAGGACTCGTTTTAGATTGTATTTTAGAAATCACTTTAAAAAATGGTGATACAACACGTATGCAACAATTTATTCAGTCTTATCCATCTGCAAGTTTTTGTTACCGAGTAACAGGAAGCTTATGCTACATTGTAAAAATTTCTGTTCCTTCACTCGTTGAACTTGAAGAATTTATCAATGATGTTTCTTCATATGCAACGACAGTTTCTCATATCGTATTATCAGAAGTATCTCTTACTCCTGATATTGAACATATCTTCCCAGAAGATTAATTTATTTTTATTCAAAAAATATAAAAAAACCCCTTACAATAAGAATAAAAATAATATATTATGTATTAAAATACATAAAGTTCGAGAAAGGGGCTTTACATTGAAAATCTGGTTTTATGAAAAAACGGCACAATTAGATGACTTGCTTGGTATTTGGGACAATGTTCCAACCATCCCGCGAATTGGTGAAAAAGTGGAGATTTTAAAGACGGTCCGCACTGTTACAGATATTAAATATGTAAAGAACGGTAATAATTTTCGAGTAGAAATTATTACAAATTAAAAAGTAGCTCTTTAGGAGCTACTTTTTAATTATCTATTATGTGCTTTCTTTATAACGATTTTATCTTCTTCTACAGATACTGTTACATAATCATTTTCTTCTAACCGAAGCTTATTTACAGCCTCATCTGGTAACTCTATGGCCATCAATCTATCGGTTAAGATCACTTGACTATACACTTCATTTTCTTGTGATGAACTCACTACTTTTTGCTCATTTATAAAACGTACTGGTGGCACGCCAACTTCTTTTACTGTACGCCATTGTTTCCAAACATAAGGAATTAACCAAAGCAATCCAACAACTGTAAGACCGATACCAATCCATAAATTACTTTGCGCTTGTAATTCAGTAATTGAGATTGTACCGCTTTCTTCTCCACCGAAAAATTGCATACTTGTTGCAATCAAATTATTTAGAGCGTGCACAGCTATATTCGTCCATATATTTTTTGTCTTTATGTATAAAAGACACATAACGACACCAAACATGAACGCACCAATAACATCAAAATGTCCTAAGCCAAAAATAATTGAAGATATAATTACAGCTTTTTTAATTCCCCATTTATAAGCCATTCGCTGTAAGAAAAATCCCCTAAAAATAACCTCTTCCATAATAGGTGCTAACACACATGCTGAAATGAAAGTAAATATCGTCATATATACGTTACTCGTATTAATAACATTTCCGTCTTCTAGCATAGTAACTAAGAAATTCGGTAACGTATGTGCTAATATGTAAAATTGAATCTGAGATATGCCAACTGAAAAAATCATCCCCATTATCGTTGCTAATACAATTAATCCCCAAGATAAACGTCCTGGCTTATCAAAAAAACTGTTAAATACAACATTATTTTTATTTGTTTTTACGTATAGCCAAAGTAACGGAAATACAAAAAATACAGTTATTTGTGAAATAACCTCCATCGTATTCTCAGAAACATTTGTTAGATCTAATGGAATCATTATAAGGAACACCCCTATAATCATCCATCCAAAAAAGCTACGTAGCCTTATACGTGAAAATGCATAGTGCATATAAAACACCCCCAAAGATAGTAAAAATAAAACTTTAATTAGTACTTTATAGGCAATCCTTTCCCTATAAATAGCAGGATAACTAAATTATAATATGAATATAGTTGAAATCCTTCCTATTTTTCTCATTTTTTTAAACAGCATATCTCTTAAAATACCATATCGCTGTTCTTCAAGTTGCAATCCAAGTGAAATTTATGTAATAAAAATCCCCGTTTTTACAAGCGGGGATTTCTTTTATTATAATACGTCACGTTTTTGGAATAATGCACTTGATGCTACAAGTAACACAACAAAGTATGCAGCTACAAGTAATAATGAAGTTGTAAACGTAAATTCTGTAAATGTTGGTTCCATTCCACCATTGATTAATTTATTGCTATCGTAAGCTCTTAAATCCAAATGGTTGAATACTACAAACTTCGCTACACCTTTTGCAAACATTATTAATACCATATTAATTGCACCTTGTAAGAAGAATAGGAACATCGTAATAATTAATGGTAATACAGATTTTCTAAATACGTTTGCTAAGAAAAATGCAAGTGTTGCAAAGAAAAATGGTGATAGCAGCTGATATAATATTGTTTTTAAAACAATTCCTAACGTTAATTCAGTTTTACTACCGTCCATTACAATTAATCCAATAATCATAGCAATTAACGTACTAGCAAATACAATAAATAACATCGTTAATAACACTGTAATATATTTAGAAAATAAAACTGTCATTCGTTTTCTTGGACGAATTAATAATTGTTTAATCGTTCCTTTTTGGAATTCATCTGTAATTGTACGCGAAGCTGTTGTAATTCCAAAAATCGTTGCGAATATCATAATTAAGCCGATATCTGAACTTACAAAATCTAAGTAAGATCCATTTAAACTACCAGCTTCACCCCATTTCGCCAGTACTACTGCTCCTAAAATCTCCAATAAAGCAATGACACCAATTAAAATATACATACCTTTTTTCGCATGCAACTTTAAAAATTCATTTTGAATTAATTTAAACATTACGCTTTCACTCCCCCAGTAATCGCTAAGAACTCATCCTCTAACGTTTTATTTTGAACAGTAACTCCGTATACAAGCACATCAGCATGAACAAGTTTTTTTACAAGTTGCGGAATGTTGTCTTTTGTTACAGATGCTACAATTACATTCCCTTTTGCTTTACCTTTAATGATTTCATTCGCTTTCTGAACTTCATCTACTTCAAACGCTACAACGACTGCCTCATCATGTTTCACTTTTTCATGTAAGTTGTACTCTTGTACAAACTCACCTTGTTTAATAATAACGACGCGATCACACATTAATTCAATTTCACTCAATAAGTGACTTGATACGATTACAGCAATATTCTCTTCTTTCGCTAAACGTTGTAAATAATCACGAATTTGGCGAATACCAGCTGGATCTAATCCATTTGTCGGCTCATCTAAAATTAAGATTTTCGGCTGATGAAGTAATGCCTGTGCAATTCCTAAACGTTGTTTCATACCAAGTGAATATGTTTTCACCTTTTTATGAATCGCATGCTCTAACTCAACAAGCTTTACAATCTCAGCAATGCGCTCTTTACTAATTGGTGTAATGGCCATGTTCGCAAAATGCTTTAAGTTTTGCATTCCTGTCATATAATCATATAGTTCAGGATTTTCTACAATCGCTCCAATTTGCTCTAGTGCCTTTTCACGCTCCGAGCGAATACTATGTCCACAAATTGTAATATCGCCCTCTGTCATTGAAATAAGACCTGTCATCATACGGATCGTCGTCGTCTTACCGCTACCGTTCGGTCCAAGGAATCCGTATACTTCTCCTTCACGAACCTCAAATGATAAACCACGAATAATTTCCGTTCCACCAATCTTTTTTCGAACATTCTCTAACTTTACTACTACGTTTCCCAATGCTGATTCCTCCTTTAGACTTCTAGTTTTTTATCGATAATATAAGCAATTACATATATTATTAGAGCACTAACCATTACCATGAAACTTATATTAAAAATGTTAAATCCATTTTCTTGAAACATATTAATAAACAGACTCTTGCTTTCACTATGATATTCTACTCTTCGCAATACTTGGAAAGCTGGAGCTAATTTTCCTAGCAAGGTTGTCGCTAAAGTAATCGCGATATTTATTACTAGAAAAATAATAACGATTAGTATATTTTGCGCCTTTTTCTTTTTCGTAAGTAACTTTACTAGAGTAATTACCAATATGATTTGTAAAACACTAAACAAAAACTCAAATAAATCGCTTATCGTATATATTAAATTATTAATTATGCCTACTTGCATAATCTCTTTTGCTTCTACATATACAGAAGTCGTAGGAAAAGCTAATACATAACTTACGTAGAAAAGAATTCCACATATCCCATACCATATAGCCATTGCGATAAATGAGAAAATAAGCATAGAAATTACATATTGTTTCCCAGATATTGCTGTAAGTCGTAACATTGGATTAGTTAGTAAGCGTGAATATGATTTCATTGTTTGTATAAACATATAAACAATATAAAAGAAAAATATAATCATAATGATTCCAAATATACCCTCTTGTCTACTGATAGCCGCATCACTTTTTCTTACAATCATTTGTGAAAATAACACAGCTTCAATTAGCACAAAGAATAAAAAAGTAACAATATATCTTTTCTTATTTACATTCCATAAATAGGAAAGTACTGACTTCACTTACTAAACACCTCCTTAAACAATTCATGAACTGCTTTTCCTCTCTGAAAACGAATTTCTTCTACATTTTCATATAGACCCATTTCTCCATCTTTTAAAAAGATCACTTCATCAAAAATATTTTCAATTTCATTTATTAAGTGAGTGGAAATTAATATCGTACAATCTTCCCTATAGAACTGTAGAATTAGATCCAATACATGTTCTCTAGAAAGAGGATCAATCCCGCCCAATGGCTCATCCAGTACATATAGCTTCGCTTTTCGAGAAAACGTTAAAATAATCTGCAACTTCTCAACCATACCTTTTGACAATGCTGTAATTTTTTCTTCTAACGGTATTTTAAATTCTGCAATCGTATCTACCGCTTTTTGAATATCGAAGTCTTTATAAAAATCTCGATAGAAAAATAAAGCGTTTTTTACAGTCATCCAATCATCAAAGATTGGCTTATCGGACATAAATGAAACAATTTCTTTCGTCTGTAACCCTACCTTTTTACCGTCTATTGTAATACTACCTTCAGAAGGGTGTTGCAAGCCTGCAATCATTTTCAATAACGTCGTTTTCCCGCTCCCGTTATCTCCAACAAGCCCAACGATTTTCCCTTCCGTAATCTCTATGTTTAATTCACGGATCACTGCTTTTAATCCGTATCTCTTCCATAAGTTTTCTATTTTCAATAGCTCTGTCATTGGCTCTCCTCCCTCTTATCATGTAATGAAGAACGAAGAATTGTAAGAATTTCTTCTTCTGAAAAACCTAAATTGTCCATTCCATCTATAAAAGAATGAAGTAATTCTTTCGCCATCTCTTTTCGCAGCTCCATAATTTTCTCCCCTTCATTCGTTACATACCGTCCCATTCCTCTACGTGTGACAACAACTCCATCCCGTTCTAGCTCTTGAAATGTACGCTGAATCGTATTTGGATTCACTTGTAATTCACTCGCTAATTCACGGACAGAGGGAATTTTATCACCAGGCAATAAATGTCCTGTTACGATCTCTTTTTTTATGTATTCCATTACCTGAATGTAAATTGGTGTATTTGGAGAAAACTCTATTTTCATTTCTTCCCTCCTTTTGTATCGGTGTACTAGTTAAATAATACACCGATACAAAAGGTTTGTAAATACCCATTTAATTACAAAAAAGTTCTATCCGTTAAACGAATAGAACTTCCCAAATATAAATCGCTATACAAAAATAATAGTGTTATGTAAACAAAATTATAAAGAAAAACTGTCTTATCAATGAATAAGACAGTTTTTCTTTATAATCCTATATTAAAAGTTAAACACGAAGTCATCGTCAGCTAACTTTTCAACGTTCGTTGCTTTTACGTAACCATTTCCTTTTACAGAGAAGAAATCATGGTTTTTCGTATCTGTACGTAAACCATTTAAAACGATTGGGTTAATTTCTTCTTCTTCAAACTTCGGCTCAAGTCCTAAGTTCATAAGCCCTTTATTCGCATTGTAACGAACGAAACGATTTACATCTTCTACAAGACCGATAGAAGTGTAAATTTCTTCTGTATAGGCCATTTCAATTTCATATAGTTCCATTAATAAATCTTGTGTTTCTTTTTGCACTTCTTGTTGCTCTTCTGCAGAAAGTTCTGCGAAGATTTGTTGTGCTAAAATACCGACGAATACGCCGTGAATTGACTCATCACGAATTATCAAGTTGATAATCTCACCACTTGCTGTTAGTTTTCCTTGACCAGCTAAGTAAAGTGGATAGAAGAATCCGCTATAGAATAAGTAACTTTCTAAGAACACACTTGCTACCATTGCCATGTATAACTCTTTTTTTGTTACTTCAGGCTTTAATAAACGACGATAGTAACTAGTAATAATACCAGCTTTTTTCTCAAGTAACGGATGATTGTCTACCCAATCAAAAATATCATCAATCTCTTCTTCTGTAGCTAATGTTGTGAAAATGTGACTATAACTTTTCGCATGTACTTCTTCCATAGCTCCCATGAAAGCTAATACACTTTTCGCTTGTAAATTTTCAAGATGAACCAGTACAAGTGGCATTCCTTCGCCACCTTGTTTCGTATCTAAAAGTGTTAAACCACCTAATACACGCTTATAAGCAATTTGCTCTTCTTTCGATAATTGCACCCAAGTATTTTTGTCAGACGAAACCGCAATTTCTTCTTCTGTCCAAAACTGAGCGATGTTTTGCTTCCAAAACATTAAACTAAAATCATCTTCTTTTTTGTTCCAGTTTACCGCACGCATTAAATCGCCCCTTCTCTAAATATGATAACTAAGCATGAGCAGGGTTCAGAAAACCCTGCTCATCATGTCTCACTTTTTATATTAAACGGTACAAGCCACACACTCTTCCACGCTTAATTTACGTGTTCTCGTATAATACAGACTCTTTAAGCCTTTTTTATGTGCATAGATGTAGTAACGTGCTAATTCACGTGTTGAAATATCACTATTAACGTAAAGAATTGTACTAATTCCTTGGTCAATATGTTCTTGAATTTCTGCGATTAAATCAATTAATTTAAACTGATTCATATCGTAAGAAGATTTATAGTACCAGAACGTATCTTTTGATAAATACGGCATTGGATAATATGTTGTCGCATTCGCATATGTTCTTGATTCGATTTGACTTACGATCGGCATTACGCTTGAAGTTGCATTTTGAACGTAACTGATTGATTGTGTTGGAGCAATGGCAAGACGATATGAGTTGTATAAACCATTCTTCTGTACTTGCTCTTTTAAACTTGTCCAATCTTCTTTTGTTGGAATATGAATTCCTTCAAATAGTTGCTGAACTTTTTCAGTTACTGGGCTGTAATCTGTCGTTTCATACTTTTCGAAGTATGTGCCATTCGCATAATCAGATTTATCGAAGTCCTTAAATGTCTCGCCTTTTTCTGTAGCGATTTCCATACTTTTCTCAATAGAGTAGTAATTTAACATCATAAAGAATGTACGAGCGAATTCTTTCGCTTCTGCACTTTCATAAGCGATTTTATTTTTTGCTAAATATCCGTGTAAGTTCATTGCTCCAAGTCCAACTGAATGAAGCTCGTCATTTGCTTTTTTCACAGTTGGTGCATTCGGAATAATCGTCATATCAGAAACAGCTGTTAAAGCTTCCATTCCCGCATGAACTGCTTCACGAATTTCTTTATTTTCCATTACGTTTACGATATTTAACGATCCTAAGTTACAGTTAATATCACGACGGATAATGTCATCTGTACCGTAATCATTTATTTCTGAAGTTTCTTGAAGCTGGAAGATTTCTGTACATAAGTTCGACATCTTCACAGTTCCAATATCCTTCAATGGATGTTGATTATTTGCATTTGATTTAAACATTAAGTATGGGTAACCAGACTCAAGCTGAATCATAGCGATTTTAATAAGCATATCACGTGCACTAATATCTAGTGGCTTCTTCTTCACTTTCGGATTGCTCATTAATTCATCGTACATTTCATCAATGTCAATATCATCTAAATGCTTGCCATATTCTTTATAAACCGTATAAGGCGCGAAAACATGGAAAGGTTCGTTTTTCTCAGCAAGCTCAAAGAACTTACTTGGAACGATAATTCCGATTGATAGAGACTGAATACGGCTCTTCTCATCGGCATTTATTTTTTTTGTATCAAGGAATTCAATAATATCCCAATGGAAAATGTTTAAATATACTGCACCGGCACCTTTTCGTTGGCCAAGCTGATTCGCATATGAAAACGAATCTTCAAGCAATTTCATAACAGGTACTACGCCACTTGCAGCGTTGTCGATACCTTTAATTTGCTCACCGCGTGCGCGTAGCTTAGATAAGTTTAAAGCTACTCCCCCGCCGATTTTCGATAATTGCATCGCAGTATTAATGTTAAAGCCGATCGAATTTAAGCTATCGTCCATCTCTAACAAGAAACAAGACACCATTTCTCCTCTTCTGCTTCTTCCCGCATTTAAAAAGGTTGGTGTCGCTGGTTGGTAGTTTTGTTTTACAATCATGCTTGCGAATTGTCTTGCCTTCGAAACATCACCGCGTCCTAAGTATAATGAAACAATTGCTACACGATCTTCATAGCTTTCTAAGTATTGTTTTTGATCATTCGTTTTTAACGCATAATCTTTGTAGAACTTAGATGCTGCCATATAAGATTGGAACTCGAAGTTTTCACCATAAGCGATGTTATATACTTCCTCTACTTCCTCCAAGCTATACTCGTCCAGAACGTTGTAATAGTAATCATGTTCTTTCATATACTCCATTCGCTCTGCCACGCTATTAAAAGGAACGGTATTCTCTCTAGCTTCTTCCATAAAGACTTCTAATGCCTCTTTATCTTTATGAAGCTGATAAAAACCGTCCTGCATTTGCGTGATTTCATTATTCAGTTCAATGTGTCGCAATCTCCCGCACCCTTTCCTTAAAATATTCTACATCGTTATTTGTTCCAGATAACTCAAATTTTGATACAATAGGCACTTCATATTTAGTAGAAATCTTGTCAGCACTTGCACCGAACATGTCTCCCCAGTTACGATTGCCGCTTGCAGATACGCCTTTTAATTTTTCATTATTGCGCTCTAAAAAGTCTAAAACACGTTCTGGTACATTGCCAAAACCTGTTGTATACGTAATAAGAATAAAGTCTTCATCTATTACTAGATCTTCATCAATTTGAACGGCCGGCATATTTAATTTGTGAATGAAACGCTTCACGTTTCCTGTCATAGAATCATATGCAACTAACATTTCCGACCCTCCCTCTCAAATCTATATTCTCTATATGTTGTTCTTGATTTCTCTATATATTGTATTACGTTTCAAAATAAGACACAAGATATATGTATAAATTCTTTCTTTTTTTAACTTTTACTTTTCGACATGATAGCCGTTTTTTTTCAATACAATGACTATGAAACAACATTCTAAAACTCATGTCAATAAAGTGCTTTTCAAAAAAGTTGTCAACGAATTTAACCTTATTTTTAAAAAAGTTAACAATATATTTTGTCATAAAACGGTAGATGCTGAAGAAATATATTTCTCCAGCATCACGCAAAAAAGAACAGATATGAAACTATAATCTGCTCTAAAAAACGATTACATTTATCAAATTTACCTTATTAAATATATTATACATATACTTTCGTTTCTCGTTACATACTAAAAGATAACTATTATAGAAAAAGATTATTATTATGGAACTTCAATTTATTTATGAAAAGTTTATTCAGAGTGCTCAATGCGCAAAATATCTTTTACAAATATATGATGCGGATTTTCATCTTTATCAATCATTGTACATACCGGAGCCTCTTCATCAAAGTATACAATCATTCCTTCTACGTACTGATATGTATGTCGAACTTGTACAGTTACTTTAATTTCTACTGCTTCTTCATATGCTCTTTTTATTTTCTGAAGCATTTTTGCTGAACATTTTCGTTTCTCTGGATACATAACCATTCCCATAAATCGATTGCCGGCTCTATCTTTCCACATATAATCCCAATGTGGTAAAATGCCTTGTTTAAAATCGCCCATAATTCCCCTCTCCTTTATCTTTTATTTATCCCGCATTAAACGTCCGATTGGTGAAAGGCTACTAATCAGTGAGAGATGCCCTGCTGATCAAAATTCCCCTTTATGAACGTGGCGTTTCTGAATATGTATAAATCACTTGCCCGCCTCGCTGTGCGTTACCAATGAAATGCTTAAAGTCTTCTCTATTTACAACAACTTCTCTGAACGTATAAAATACATCTTTCGTAACAACATACTCCTTTATTTCACCATTTTTTAGCTGATCTAAAATTGTATTTGCTAATTCTTTATCCATGTATTTCACCTCTCTGCAATATTTTATTTTATCGTATATTCTATAGGTCAACAACTGTAAATTTATCCCGCTATTTGCAGGTAGTGCGATTGGTGTTGACTACTAATCAGTCGTGGAATGAACAAAAAATCTTACTGATTAACGTTTCACTTTATCTCGTTGTTATGCCATGATTTTATTTTCGTTATTTCGCAAACAATATCGTTTTACTATATGTCCACTAAATATCATATACTAACATAGCTACTTCTCTATATCAAACATTTCGGCATTCAATTATGCAAAGTTCCATACCACTATGCTACAATATACAAATAGAACTAGGAGGGATACTATGATTCGGAAAGCAAAAAAGACAGATGCAATGGCAATAGCTCCTTTATTGTATAATGCTCTGCATGAAATTGCTGAAAAAATCACAGGTAGCACAGATGAAGCAGAAGTATTACTAGGACTTGAGACATGGTTCTCAAAAGAAAATAACCGTCTGAGCTACGAAAACTGTTTTGTCTATGAACAAGACGAGAGTGCAGTTGGAGTTATTGTCGCTTATCACGGTAGTGAAGCAACACAGCTTGACGCACCAATTGTACATCACTTAAGAGAATTACATAAAGATGAATCAATTACGTTAGAAAAAGAAGCTGAGCTTGATGAGTATTACATTGATACACTATCAGTTTCAAGTGCACACGGCGGAAAAGGTATCGGTTCTAAATTAATTGAAGTTGCCGAAATCTATGCAACTGAAAAAGGGCATGAAAAAATCGCTTTACTTGTTAATTTAGAAAACACACGCGCCTATTCACTATACGAAAAGTTAGGTTATAAAAAAGATGAAATTGTTATGCTAGTAGGCGAACCTTATGCTCATCTCGTAAAACCATTAAACGTCAAAATTTCTGTATCTTAAAAAGAAAGCACACGATTTATATAAATCGTGTGCTTTTATGTTAAATTCGTATTTAATATATTTCCATCCATCGCCTCGTGAAACGTATATGTTGTACATCCCCATGGCTTTCTATGCAAAATAGGCGAACCAGACCATCCCATTGCCCTCAGCTCCGTTCCAATCATCGAATTAAAATAATTATGACCTACAAGAGCAATACTTCCATGTACGAGAGCATAACGATGTAATACGTAAGCTGCTTGCCTTGCCCTCTCTCTTACTTCCTTATAAGATTCAACATTTTTATGGTAACCAAGTATCCATAATGCTCGTCCAATACACATCCATACGTTAAGTTTACACTTCAACCATTTTGGCGCATAAAAGCTCGCCGGAACTGCCACTTCCCTAAAAAGAGAATTTTGTATAAAACATAAAGAATCCATTAATTCAGCTGCTGACTGTACAGCACACTTTTGATCACTCGTTACAATCAATTTCGCTACTTCAACCGCTTCTCTTGTTTCCAATGGTATAGGTTGTTTTTCTGTTATAGTATGTAAGTCATATCCTTTTATCCATTCATGAAAGGATGTAACCGTCATTGGTTCTATAGTACAATCTAAGCGACCATGACGAATAAAAGAAATCTTCATTCTTTTCACTCTCCATTCATCACTTATGAACTCTATTATGCACTAGTTCTAAACATCATACCACGTAAGAAAATAAAGTTATATACCTTTACATCTCCCCACCATTATCATGTGTTATCGAAGCATGGATACCATCCATCCCATCAAAATATGTACTCGTATCATATTGACGAATCTTTTTTAAATGCATATAAGAAAATAAAAATAAAATTAAAGCTATAACACTCCCCACAAATTCAAACATCATTTTACCGCCTCTAATTTCTCCCACTTCAGCAGGTTATTCTACTTTTTCATTATACCTCGATATAAAGATTCTCGCATTTTTGCTATTTTTTTCAAAAAACATGGATTTTCTACATATTTTCTTACAAAAAGTGAATATTTTTCGAATTTTTACTTTGGAAACATTTACAAAGTAGGAAATATGGTTCAAAATAGGAGGAAATAAAAAAACCCAAATTTATTCTTTTTTTGGGAAAACTGTAACAAGGAGAGTTGCTTATGCAGATCGCAGAAACTGGAGATATCATCGAATTTAAAGGTGGAATGCAAGGCCGTGTTCAAAAAGTAAATCAAAACTCTGTTATTGTTGATATAACAATTATGAAGAATTTTAGAGAACTAGATATGGAACCTCTTACAGTTGTAAGTCATAAAAACTATACTGTCATTAATCAAAATGCATAATATAATAGAAAGAAAGGGCCTGT